>CAMCOJ010000131.1 GCA_945876405.1 uncultured Ruminococcus sp. | reverse complement strand
TACTATTGATTTTTCAAGCTGCACATCTATTTTTGATGTGCGAAGTTTGAGTAAAATAATTATAGTGAAAGTCAAATTTATTTTGACGTTCACTATATATGCAAGCTCAGTCTTCCGTACCACAAAAAACACCGGAGTCCCCGCTTACAGAAGACTCCGGTGTTTTTATAATATCACGTCACAACAAACTGACTGTTGTAAAGGTCAGCATAGAAACCGTTCTTTTCAAGCAGTTCAATGTGATTACCCTGTTCAATTATATCGCCGTCCTTCATTACAAGAATAACGTCGGCGTTCTTTATGGTTGAAAGTCTGTGGGCGATTACAAATGATGTTTTACCCTCAGTAAGATTATCCATAGCTTTCTGGATAACAAGCTCTGTCCTTGTATCAACTGATGAGGTTGCCTCGTCAAGTATAAGAAGCGGTGCTTCCTTAATCATTGCTCTGGCAATGGTCATCTGCTGTTTCTGACCTTCGGAAAGGTTGAGTGAATCGGAAAGCATGGTATCATAGCCGTCCGGAAGTGTAGCTATAAAGTGACTGAGTCCGACTGCACGGCAGGCTTCGTCAAGTTCACTGTCGGTTACATTCTTTCTGTTGTAAACAAGATTGTCCCTTATAGTTCCTTCAAACAGCCACGTATCCTGAAGAATCATGTCGAAAAGATCATGTACATCTTCGCGTTTCATATCGTTCACGGATACTCCGTCAATAAGGATATCTCCTTCATCAACATCGTAGAACCTCATAAGAAGATTTACCATGGTCGTCTTTCCTGCACCTGTAGGTCCGACTATGGCAACCTTCTGACCGGCTTTAAGCTTTGCAGAGAAATTATGAATGATGGTTTTATCCGGTGTGTAACCGAACCTTACGTTTCTGAACTCAACATCTCCGCGCACATCTCTGAGCTTAGCTGTTTTAGCGGATTCGTCACTCATTTCCTCCGCTTCTATCAGTTCAAATACCCTCCTTGAAGCTGCAGAGGCCTGCTGAATCTGAGTCATTGACTGTGCAAATGTGGAAAGCGGCTGGGAGAACAGTTTTGCATAGATTACAAATGCCATAATCGTACCGAGTGTAACTGCATCACTTCCGTTTACGATAAAGGCAACACCTGCGATAAATATCAGAGCATACGCAAGGTTTCCGACAAATCCCATTATCGGATGCATCATTCCTGAAAGGAACTGTGACTTCCAGTTGCTGCTGTAAAGACTTTCATTTATCTTTTCAAATTTTTCCGTCTCCTTCTTCTTTGAACCAAAGGCGTAAACTATATTGTGATTTGTGTAAATTTCCTCAATATGACCGTTCATACGACCAAGGTCAGCCTGCTTGCGGTTAAAGTGCTTCTGGGATTTTTTCATAATGATACCCATAAATACAAAGCCAAGAACTGAGGAGGCGATTGTAACCAGTGCAAGAATAACATTTGAACTGAACATCTTAATCATTACTCCGGCAAACAGAGCAGCGGAGCTTACAAGATTTGCAGTACTTGTTGAAAGCGTCTGACTTATTGTATCAACGTCATTGGTTACTCGTGAAAGAATATCACCTCTGGTAGTCGTATCAAAATAACGGAGCGGAAGTCTGTTTATTTTTTTATCAATATCATTACGCAGTCTTCTGGAGGCATACTGAGTTACCGTTGCAGTAATGAACTGCTGTCCGTAATGAAGAACCGCACCTCCTGCATAGATAATCACAAGAGTAAAGCATATCTTTCTTATTGCGCTGATATCTACCTCCGTCATAATACCATCGGTAATTTCATTCATAAGGTCGCTTATTTTTTCCGGACCTATGATTGTGGTATATGAACCGAAAACTGCAAAAACAAGTGCGACTATTATTGCCGGAAGATATCTTCTGCAGTATATCACTATTTTCTTAAGAACACCGAAGTCAGCTTTTTCGGGATGCATATTTGCATGCATCATTTTATTAACAGGAGGCATATCAGTTCATCTCCTTTCCTTCAAGCTCTTTCTCAGAAAGCTGTGAAAGGGCTATTTCCCTGTATACAGGACAGTTTTCCAGAAGCTCCTCATGGGTTCCGAGTCCGGCAGCTTTTCCGTCACTGAGAACGAGAATACGGTCTGCATTTTTTATTGTTCCTATACGCTGGGCAACTATGATTACAGTGGTATCCGAAAGATTTTCCCTGAGCGCCTTTCGTACAAGCATGTCAGTTTTATAGTCAAGTGCCGAGAAAGTGTCATCAAAAATCATTATCTCTGCATTTTTAAATACAGCTCTGGCAATCGAAAGGCGCTGTTTCTGACCACCGGAAAAGTTTGTGCCGCCCTGGGCAACAGGGGCGTGTATTCCGCCGTCGATTGTGTTTACAAAATCAGAACCGGAGATACTGAGTGCACGGCTTATTCTCTCGTCATTATCTGAAACCTCTTCCCTGCATCCGTATGTGATATTGTCCTTAATATCACCCATAAACAGAGTCGCCTTCTGCGGAGCAACGGAAACCAGAGACTCAAGCTGTTCCTCACTGTAGTCCCTGACGTTCACTCCGTCTATAAGTATCTCGCCGGAGCTTACGTCATAAAATCTCGGGATAAGATTTACAAGAGTTGATTTACCTGTACCAGTTGCACCGATAATGGCAAATGTTTCTCCCTTGTTTATTTTAAAGCTGATATCGCTCAGGCATTTTTCCGAAGTATCCTGATATGAAAAACTTACGTTTCTGAATTCAATTGTTCCCTCGCCTTTCTTCTCAGCCTTATTTTCCGGGAAAACAACTGAAGGCTCCGTATCGGCTACTTCGCAGATTCGCTTTGCTGAAACCATGGTCCTCGGAACCATTATGAAGATAACTACAAGCATCATAAATGCACCTACTACCTGCAGTGCATACTGAGTAAACGCAGTCATATTTCCAATAACTTCAGCTCGCTCCGGAACTGCAGCTCCGTTAATAAGGTACGCTCCGATCCAGTAAATCGCAAGAGTCAGTCCGTTCATTGCCACCGTCATAACCGGCATCATAACTCCCATTATCCTGCTTGTAAACAGATGGTTATGTGTTATAGCCTTATTTACACCGTCGAATTTTTCCTCCTGATAGTCTTCGGCATTGAATGCTCTTACCACACGTACACCGGATATATTTTCCCTTGTCACGTTATTAAGACTGTCTGTAAGCTTCTGAATCTCCTTGAATTTCGGAAAGGCAATGAATACAAGTGAGACCACAATTGCCACAAGCATTATTACACATACAAGTACAGCAGTTGTCCATTCAACACTTGATGCGGAAATTCTGCATATAGCCCAGACCGCAGTAACCGGTGCCTTTATGGCAACCTGAAGTCCCATCGCTATGAGCATCTGCATCTGAACTACGTCATTGGTTGTTCTCGTAATAAGACTCGGCGTGGAAAATCTGTTTATCTCGCTGCTTGAAAATGACATTATCCTGTTAAACAGAACCTCCCTGAGTGTCTTTGCAAAATTTGCCGCCACCCTGGACGCGAAAAATCCGCAGCCTATTGCAGCCGCCAGACTTCCGGCAGCACACAGCAGCATCATTGCACCGTTTCTTCCCACATCACCCATATCAATACTTCCCGAAGAAACTGACTGCGTAAGTTTCTGGGTATAGTCAGGCATTTTCAAATCAAGCCATACCTGTGCAAATACAAGAATCACACAGACCAGAACATAAGCCCAGTCACGTTTTTTCAGATTTTTGAAAATCTTTATCATTCTGTTCTGCTCCTTTCATTTTACTAACCCGGTTAGCATTATATGTATATAAACTGTGACAAATGAACTGTCACAGGATTTTTTTATTCAGTTCATCGATATTTACTTTTTCCGCCTCCGCCTCGAAAGCATCTCTCAGCTCCTCGGAAAGTTCAATAAACTGTTCAAACCTTTCCTTACCCATACGCTCTATTACTGCTGAAAAAAAGCTGAGGAAATATCCCTTGTGTTTTTCGACTTCCCTGATGCATTCTTCCGAAAGTGAAATCATTGTTTTTCTTGCATCGTCCGGATCCGCACTTCTGACGATAAGTCCCTTTTCGTTCATTTTTCTGAGAAGTACCGCTACTCTCGCCGTACTTACGTTCATAAACTGACTTATCTCCCCGGCAGAAACCGGTCTGCCCATGCTGCCGAGGTAACGTACAACGCAGCCTATACCTGCATTTGTATCGTCAAATCTGTGAAAAAGTTTCTTAGGACGGCTCTGTGCCATTCTTTTCAGAAGAACAGCCGTTTCTTCTTTTGAAATCATTTTGCACCTCCATATATTTTGCTAATGTAGTTAGATTATATCACCTTAAAGGATACAAGTCAATGAAAAGTATGTGAAAACTGCTAACGGGGTTAACAAATGATTTTTCTAAAAATCTGAAAATTTTATTGACATTTATCTGATTCGATAGTATAATATATCTAACACATTTTGCACTGCATACAAATCTACAGTACAAACTGAGCAGGCGCTGGACAGTGTCCACGTAGCCGGGCCCTTCGGGCAGCGGATGTTGATAATGAATCAGAACATCTGTGGGACAGTAGTTTACTAATGTTCCACAGGTGTATTTTTATACCTGAACGGAATGATAAACCGCAAAAGCAAAATGAACTATCTTACCGGAGGTATTTTTATGAACAAACAGAACGAAACAATCAAGAAAACCGAAATCACCACATCTGACAAGGCGACTGCCATGAAAGTTAGCGTTGTCAGCATAGTGGTAAACATCTTCCTTTCCGTCTTTAAACTGATTGCCGGCGTTATTGCCGGTTCGGGTGCTATGATTTCTGACGCAGTTCACTCGGCTTCGGACGTATTCAGCACGTTTGTGGTTATGATAGGCGTTTCCCTTTCGAGCAAACAGTCGGATAAGGATCACCCTTACGGACACGAACGAATGGAATGTGTCGCATCAATTCTTCTTTCCGTTGTACTTGCAATAACCGGTCTCGGCATCGGAATGACCGGCATCAACAAGATTACAGGCCGTGACGATTCAGAGCTCATCATCCCGGGCATACTTGCTCTCGTTGCCGCTGTTGTTTCCATAGTTGTAAAGGAAGGCATGTACTGGTATACCAGAGCGGCCGCAAAGAAAATCAACTCAGGTGCGCTTATGGCTGACGCCTGGCATCACCGCTCGGATGCACTTTCATCAATAGGCTCATTCATCGGTATTTTCGGTGCACGTCTTGGTTTCCCGATACTCGACCCTATTGCCAGCGTGGTTATCTGCATTTTCATCGAAAAGGCATCTATTGATATTTTCAGAGATGCTGTAGACAAGATGGTTGACAAATCCTGTCCTGACGAAACAATTGATGAAATGAAAAATGTAATTTCCTCAGTTGAAGGTGTAAAAGGAATCGATGAACTGAAAACCCGTTTGTTCGGTTCAAAAATTTATGTTGAAGTCGAAATACTTATGAACGCTTCCTGCACACTCGTTGAATCACACGATACTGCCGAAGAAGTTCACGACGCCATAGAAAAGCATTTCCCGGAAGTCAAGCACTGCACGGTGCATGTCAATCCGGATATGAGATAATAAAATTAATCCCATGTTTCACTCAGATTGGTACCAAACAAAAGTTTTTCACCAATTATTATTATTAATCTATGCGATGGACTATGAAACAAAACAGGCAGATACATCATTATGAGGTATCCGCCTGTTTTTTTAAACTTTTTTTTACAATATCATAGTTTGTTGCAATTTCACAGCTAAGACGGTACAGATATTTTTACAAGAAATGTTTTCCTTGTTGCCGGCATAAGGTTAATTTCTTTCACACTCATGAATTTTCATAATTTTCACAAATTTTCACTTGACAAATGAAAATTCATGAATATAATATAATTAACGAACAGAAACGAGGTGCAAAAATAATGAGAGAAAGTGAAAATACAGAATTCAAAGAAACCTACACTCCTGAAATATACAAGGAAGTAGTTGCTTTTGTAAACACTGACGGCGGGACAGTTTATATTGGAATAGATGATTCAGGAAACGAAACCGGACTTGAAAACATTGATGAAATATATACGCAGATTACTAATGGAATAAGAGATTCGATTAATCCGGATGTAACAATGTTCATCAAATATCATCTGCAGAATAACAACATTATAAAAATAGAAATTTCTGAAGGTACAGAT
>CAMCOJ010000130.1 GCA_945876405.1 uncultured Ruminococcus sp. | reverse complement strand
TTATTATATCATTTCAGAAATCAATTGAATAGACACGTTATATTTTACGCTTACTATGGTCAGATAAGTATCCCGCTGAAATGGTCGATTTCATGCTGAATAATCTGTGCTTCAAAATCCCTGAATGTACCTTTTCTGTTTCTGAACTTTTCGTCGAGCCAGGAAACAGTTATTTTTTTATACCTTTTTGCAGGACGCACGCCGTTCAGTGAAAGGCAGCCTTCTTCGGTTTCGTAGTATTCGACGGAGTGGTCGGTTATCTCAGGATTAATCATGATTTTGTATTTTCCTGCGATAAGTGCTACGAGTATGGTTTTGTTTACACCTATCATATTTGCCGCCATGCCGACGCAGCGGTCGCTGTTGGCGGTTACGGTATCGAGAAGGTCCTGAGCGGTCTGCAGGTCGGATTCATTTGCAGGGGTTGATTTCATCTTAAGTATAATCGGGTCTCTGTTTATTTCTTTTATCATGTGAGTTTATCCTTTCCGGTTGTTATGATTATTATAACACGGATAACGGGGGAGGGCAAGGAGAAAAATATTTTTTTCGTTCAATATAAAATCAGGAAAACAAATCATTTTCGGTTACAACTGCATGGTTGTTTCTGAGAAATTCCATACATTCATCGTCGAAAAATACTGAACCTGAAAAATCGCAGTTTATAAATGAACGTACTGAAGTTTCGTAGTTCCGTATATTAAAAACCCAGCAATCCCTGAATTTACATGGAAATAATCCCTCTGCACTGAAACACACGTCTTCAGGAAAATATACCGGAAGAGTCGTTCCGCTGAAGTCGCAGCCGCATATGATATTGCCGCGGGCTGCTTTCATGGTAAGCATAATGTTTTCAACACCGTGAACGGAAGCGATATTTTTCAGATATTCAAGTATGTCATCAAGTACCGTCCTGTGATATTCAAAATTTTCCTTGTATGTATTGAGATAATCTCCGGTTATTTCGCCCATCATTCTGAAAAAATCATCATTGTTGCAGGCGGCCCACATCAGATCAAGGCTGTTGCTGCAGAACATTTCTTTTTTGTCCTCATTGAATCCGTATCCATAGGAAATATCAGCAGCCTGGAAAATATTCAGTATATGCCGTGCCGCAAAATAATCTCTGAAAAACTGGTGGGTGAAATGCAGAATATGCGGCTGACCGGGTGCATGCTTCATAAGGCAGATGTTTTCGGTTATATACTCTACCACATCAAATCTTTCTCTGCTTTTTATAAGCTGTTTTTTTCTGAACCCTTTTACAGCGACAAAATTCTGATAAACATTTTCATTTCTTACAAAGATATCAAAAGCTTTTTCCGCAGCTTCAGAAAGTTCAGAGCGGCTTATTTCAAAAGACCAGCTGTCATTCATCATTTTTGCAGCAACAGGAAGAATAAACTGAACTGTAAATCTCATAAAACTGTTTTCTTTTCTCTCTTCTCCGAAGCTTTCTGTGTATGAATCAATAAGTTCACCTCTGGTGCATATATTCTTTCCGTTTTCCCGGCTTTTCAGAAAAATATTTAGAAACAGTGGTATTCTCAGGATGCCGGCCAGTTCATCGCTGATATTCTGTCCGGAGTTATCGTCTCTGTACCGACTGAGTATCTCAGTTATTTTTTCACGCGGGATATATGAAACTTTTGATTTAAGAAATTTATCAAAAACCGTATATTCCGGAACAGTTCTTCCGGATACAATAACTCTTGTATTTTTCCATTCGCTGCATATCATGTTCAGTTCTTCTGCAAAAATATCCTGGCATTCAGGCTGCATTTCATTAAGACCATCAAGTAAAAGAACGTATTTTTTATCTGCACCGCCGGGGTCAGCTCTGAGCAGCAGGAGCAGTTCGGAAAGATTTTTCATCACATTTTCAGTGCCCTCTGAAGCACAGCATAAGTCAAAGGTTCCGTATTCGTACTGATAGATATATTTCAGCAGAATCTGAACTGCGATCCAGCAGTTTTGTCCGTCGCTGATTCTTACATTTTCCTGCCTGTATCTGTAAAGAGGAAAGTACATACACACACAGGAATTCATCATCACGGAATTTCTGAGGAGAAATGAAGTTTTTCCTATTCCTCCGGTTCCGTAAACAAACATATTTTCATCTCCGGCCAGAGTATTTTTCAGCTCTCCTTCACATATCAGAGCATTTTCAAATAATACATCAGGTGCAGATCCGGAATTTTCAGATGTGCACATATTTCGGGAAGTAAAATTCAGAAGATCTGCAATACTGGTTTCTGCTTCCAGGATGAAGCTTTTTTCATTTTCATATCTAACTGCTTCAAAGAAATATTTTTCCGGAACAGGGATAAGACCGGTGGCTGCAGGCAGATTTTCTTCCGGACGTTCATGGAGATGGTACAGAAGGTAAAGAACAAGTGACGGCGTGCATATTTTCTTTATATGTGCAGCACGTCCTCTGAATTCATTTTTCTGCATAAATCTTCCCCCGTACAGCACATCTTCCGCACTGTCATCGTTCAGTATCAGCTGTGTAAGAGTGTAGGTAAGAGCATTTATTTTTTCCGGATCAATTACCTGATCCAGAACTTTCTGCATCTCGGATACATATATTCTGTATCCTGTGGAATCGCCTGAACATTTTTCAAATTTTTTAAATGAAAATACTTCATATGGATAACCGGTTCCGGTTTTAATAAATCTCGACAGGGCTCTGTCAAGCTTATGATATGAATCCGGAGTCACAGACAAACCGCCGAATTTGTTCAGTATATTAAGTTCGGCGGATATTTCAGGGGATTCTCTGTCTGCGATTACTCCCATCATCATAGTATAAATTTTTGCATTTCCCTTTTTGCCTTTTCCGGTTATTTTGGCACCGAAAAAAGCAGAAAGAAAATCATTCAGTCCTGGTTTGTTCATTTTTTCCTCCTTAAAATTGCGTCAAAGTCAGTGTAAACTGCGACAAACTGTGGTTTTGTTTGTGATAATATATAGGTAGAGAGGAAATAAAAAACGGTCGCAAATTTCATCAATTTGCGACTGTGATTCAATGTCTTAATTATAGCACTTATGATACAAAACCACAAGTAATCACAACGAATTTTGTATATATAGCTAAATGCATTGCGCTTTCGTTATTACATTTAAACAACTGTCAATTTATAAAGAACTATTTCACGTCAAAAAAATGGTCATTATAAAGGAGTGATTTTATGCCTAAACGAGGAGAAAATATTTACAGGCGAAAGGACGGAAGATGGGAAGGCAGAATAAAGATAAACTGCGGTTCTGACGGTAAAACCAGATATAAGTCTGTTTACGGTAAGACTTACAAAAGTGTAAAAGAAAAACTTATACAGATAAAATCTGAACAGCCCTCTGTAAACACATCGTCCTGTAAAACAGTTCAAATTCTCTTTGATGAATGGCTTGCAGCGGTCAGACTCAGGGTAAAGTCCTCAACATACAACAATTACAGAATGAAAATACAGAAACACATTCTCCCTGAATTCGGAGACATCAGGTATGACAAACTTGACGTTAACATGATTCATGATTTTATAAGTGAAAAGATCAGCTCCGGTTTGTCTGAAAAATATGTCTCGGACATAATCATTGTATTCAAGTCAATGGCAAAGTATATGAGCCGCATATACGGATTCAAAAACGTAATCGCAGATGCTGTTCTTCCTAGAAATTCAGTGAAGGAAACACCTGTTTTATCCGGAGAACAGCAGAATATACTGCATAAATATCTTACCGGTAATATGAACAGTACAGCACTGTGCATACTGCTGAGTATGTATACTGGGATACGCATAGGTGAAGTTTGCTGTCTTATGTGGGGAGATATAGACTTTGAAAACAACACACTCAGTATAAACAAAACTGTCCAGCGCATGCAGAACACCGGATTGTCATCCACCACGCTTGTAATCGGTTCTCCAAAAAGCAAATCATCATCGCGGATAATTCCTGTTCCTTCATTTCTGCAGGAAATTCTCAGAGAATACAGAAAATCTCCTGACACTTATATTCTGTCAGAATGCAGTAATATCACAGAGCCGCGGACTCTCCAGAGAAGATTTAAGACAATTCTGAAAAAAGCCGGACTCCCTGATGTGAATTATCACAGTCTCCGTCATATGTTTGCCACTAACTGCATTAAGATTGGGTTTGACGTGAGGACATTATCCGAGATCCTCGGACATGCATCTGTTGAAACAACACTTAACAGGTATGTGCATTCTTCCATGTCACGTAAGATTGAATGCATGAATATGATGACACCGGCGGTGTGAAATATAAGCCGTCAGAAAAATGGTATTTTATTCGTGAAAAAGTGCGTGTTTGTGCGATTTGAGAGGAATTACCTTAAATTGATGAAATTTATGGCGGGTTTAATATTATTATACCATTGTTGAAGTGGTTTGTCAGCAGTGAAATGTTTCCAGTGTAATAATGAACAGAATCAGTCCATGAACAAGAAGCTGGAGGTAGGTCAGTAAGAAATAATTAAGAATAAGTTTTTTGCTTAATTCAGAAAGGGATGGGATATTTTATGAGTGGCATTAACTGGGATTTTCCTACTCTTGGAGGAAAAGTATGTTGGGATACCATAAAGCAAAAGGATGGATGGAAACTTCAAATCAACAAGGTTACCGGTCATGCGCGCATTCTTGATCCAAATAACATTAGAAAAGCATGGGGGAATCCGGCAGAGATGGACAGGTACTTTAGCAGAATGTTTTCAGAAAACAGGTACAAGTATTAGTATGATATTGATAGAATTACTTGAAGGTTGGAGGTCCTTCCGTAAAAATGAAATAAAAAAATTGTTCAGTTTAATTATTATTGAAGAAAGTAGGGATATGTATGTTTGGAATTAATTGGCCATGGCCTGTTTTGAATGCAGGTGTATGTTGGACAACAATAAGAAGAAGACAGGGTTGGGAAGTACAAAGGAATGATATTACTGGACATGCTCGTATTATAGACCCTAATGACATAAGGCGGGCATGGGGAAGCGAATCAGAAATGATTGATTATTTTGACTATATTTTCAGGGGAACAGAAAAGATTACAAATCAGGAAATACATAACCGACTAGATGAATGTATAAAAAATTGCAGAAATAGGGTAGATAGTAAAGATTTATGGTAGATAACACTGGATTTGTGGAAAGGGTACTTTATTATGAATATTGTAGGTTCATCTGTTTCTTTTACTGTCGGCATTGTAATCGGGGTTATAGCAAACAGGGCTTTAGAAAGTGCTAAAGAAAACAAAGTAATTGATAAAGAAAAATTACTGGAAGAATCTTTTGGTGAACATGTTTATGCATCCAGATTTTCATTAAGTCAGGCAAAAGACTGGATAAAAGTGAGAAAAGACAGTATAGATAACGGTTCAAAGGCACTCATATTAAAATTAACTTCCAAAACACTTAAAGATTTAAGTGTAGAAGCTGAAATAAGTGATGATGCCGAAAATTATATTGTGATCGCAATAGTGGAAACTACATCTGGTGAAGTGGAAGATACGTTGCTTGTTAAATATGATGAACTGGACGAAAAACTTGAGGAATTGCTTATAAAGGGCGATGGATCTCTTGTAGTTGGTCGTTGATTTATGTAACTGGTTTATATATTTGCGAAGAAAAATATGTGGTAGCGTTAAAAAAATTCAGATCCATAGAATACTTATTTTTAATACATACTTAGAAAGGATTAACGATTATGAACTTGTGGGAAAAATTCAATAAACCTGTTGGTAAGGTAATTGATGACTGGGCCGAGGCTAAGGCCAGGGAAATCGAAAATAAAAATTACAATCAGAATTGCGTTCCGATTATTACTTTTGACAGGTGTATACAGTGGGCCAATAAAACTAAGCAGGAATATGGACAGGGGTCTGGTCTGGTAATTGCAGTGCAAGAAAATCCCGACCCCAAAAATGAAAATGATAAAATTTGTGTGATTGTTGCACTTATTGATGAAAACAGCAAAGCAATAAGTCTCGATGGGGTAAATGGTATAAGCACTATATTCCATGGAGGCACTGTAGATGCAAAAATGCTTGATAGCCTAAATGGAAATCAATCAGTAAAATATATGTTTAAGTAAAAATGGGGGAAATAATATGATATTATCGATATTATCATTGGTAGCAGGTATTGCAGCAGTAGCTGCATTG
>CAMCOJ010000129.1 GCA_945876405.1 uncultured Ruminococcus sp. | reverse complement strand
ACACAAGGAGTATCGTCGGCAGCGTCAGATGTGTATAAGAGACAGGTATTGAAACTGCATCGGAAAAATCCTCCTTTGTTACAGCAAGTTCACTGTTTATGATTTCAAGCTGTGACGGATGTATTGCAGTTTTTCCTGTCAGTCCGTTAAGTATATCTTTTTCCATTTCTCTCCGAAGACCATCTTTCCATCTGGTATCTTCCGGATTTGTTCCGGAGAAATAATCCCATACCGGAGCAGAGATAACATAGTCTTCATTAAAAATATTTACTATATCTGATATTATCGAAGAAATAACCGCTATATCGTAGATGGTGTCGCTGATTTTTCTTCTCACTCCAAACCTGCTGCAAAAATCATTTCCTCCTATACGTATATTCAGTATACAGTCATAAAAGGTATCGGTTATGCATTTTATCTCCGCAAGGTTATTTGTTCGATTCCTGATATCAGATACTGAATGTGATTCCAGAATAGGCATGGCATATACATTATTATCGGCACATTCGTTAATTTTTGAAATACGTGTAAGATATTTCTCCGCATTTTCCAAATCAAATTTTGGGAGGATAAAACCGGAAAAATGCTTTGAATATCTGATCTGATCGTAAACCTCGTCAATCTGTTCAGGTGTCTTTACTCTGATGAAGATGTACGGAAGTTCATCTTCGGAAACGATACCTTCTGAAACTGCTTTTTCAATTTCTCTGAAAGTTTTTTTTATCTGGTTTACCGCTTCTTTTTCCGAGCCGTCTGCAATGGCATCTTCAAGGCAAAGAGCAAGAGATCTCAGATGAGAGTATCTTTTTTCTGCTAAAAACGCAGATACCCTGTCATTGTGTGCAGGAGTATACATCAGTCCTCCGAGTGAATATTTTATTATATTCGCTTTGCTGTCCGGGTTTATATAATCTAAATATGTTTCGTTTTTTATTCTAATCATATTATGTCTTTCCGCTATTACTCTGGGGAATAGCATTCCATTATTCTGTAAGCTGTCTTTATTCCGTCTACTGCTGCTGATGTTATTCCTCCGGCATATCCTGCTCCCTCACCGCAGGGATACAGGTTTGAAAGAGATGGTGAAACAAGATTTTCATTTCTTAGTATGCGCAGTGGTGCTGAAGTTCTGGTTTCAGGAGCAGTCATGACGGCATCTCTTTTCTTAAAGCATTTCATCTTACGCCCGAAGTCATTCAGACCTGCTGAAAGCATGCTGTTTATCCTTTTACTGAAAAGACTGTTGAAGCTGCATTCTGAAAGCCCTCTGGCAAATGTAGGTGTAATACACGAATCAAGTGATGGCCTGTTGTCCATAAAACCACCTACTGTTGTAGCAGGTGCTTTGTAGTTTTTTCCGGCAAGTTCAAATGCTTTACGCTCAAGTTCTCTTGCAAAATACATACCGTCAAGCGGTGAGCTGCCAAAATCCTTTTCAGACACAGAAACAGCTACAGCTGAATTTGCATTTTTTCCGTCTCGTGCGAACTCACTCATGCCATTTGTAACTACCGTGTTTTCTTCACTTGCTGAAGGAACGACCATTCCTCCCGGGCACATACAGAAAGTATACACTCCGTTTCCTTCTCTGTCTCTGTATGAGAGCTGATATTCTCCGG
This sequence comes from uncultured Ruminococcus sp., assembly GCA_945876405.1. GTDB lineage: Bacteria > Bacillota > Clostridia > Oscillospirales > Ruminococcaceae > HUN007. The sequence goes on along the minus strand of CAMCOJ010000129.1, from coordinate 4,588 downwards.
GAGGAAGGAAAGGATTGTTTTTAAAGGTTCCGTAAAGGCTTTCATTTACATCTTCCTGCAGATGTTCTATACGTACTCCTACCGAAAAAGGTTTCGGCTGCATCATAATATTCTTTGAAAAGAGCATCTCAAAGGTATCACGCGCAGAATTACCGACTGCGAGTACAACTGCTGCAGCGTCAAAACTACCCTCGCTGGTTTTTAGTCTGCATATCTTTCCGTTTTTCGTTTCAAAGTCTGTAACAGTGGTATTAAAATGAATTTCTCCGCCGTTTTCAATGATTTTCTCTCTCATATTTTTTATTACTGAACGGAGCTTGTCTGTTCCAATATGAGGCTTTGCCTTTGTAAGTATTTCTTCAGGGGCGCCGAATTCAACAAAGCTGTTCAGAACATAACGGCAGAACGGATCCTTTATTCTTGTTGTAAGCTTCCCGTCCGAAAACGTCCCTGCTCCGCCCTCTCCGAACTGAACATTTGAGTTAATATTAAGACTTCCTCCGTTCCAGAAGCCGTCAACGGAACGTGCCCGGTCATCAACCGGCTCGCCTCTCTCAAATACTATCGGTTTATAACCGTTCTCTGAAAGTACAAGTGCACAGAAAAGACCTGCCGGTCCGAATCCGATAACGGCAACTCTTCCCTTGTATTCGTCTCTGCAGATAACCGGTGACTTTACTTCGCTGTCAATGTACTGACAAAATGAAATTTTTTCACAGAGTTTTTTCTCTGTGGACGTATTTTCAAGTTCAGCATAGACTGAGTGAACAAAATGAATATCAGACTGTTTTCTCGCATCAAGCGATGACTTGTATATGCCTGATTTTTTTACTTCATCTTCCCTGACAGATATTTTTTTTAGAGCTTTTTTTACTATTGACTCAGCTTCTTCATCGACTGATGATTTTATATTTGTTATGATTACTGCCATCTCTATTCTCCGTAACTGAAAGTTTTTGATATATTATGATTATACCATATTTCATAAAAATGTTCAATGTGTTACGGGAAAATATAATGATTTTAATATTTTTTTCTTAAAATTCTTATTGAATTCAGCACACAAAGAGCGGCTACCCCTGAGTCGGCAAATACCGCAAACCACATATTTGCCAGTCCGGCAAAACCTAAAATCATAACAGCAAGTTTGAATGCCAGAGCAAAAATAATATTCTGTTTTGCAATCCGGTTTGTATCAGATGATATATCCAGCACTGTCGAGACTGATTTCATATCAGAATTCATAATTACTATATCTGCAGCTTCTACCGCCGCATCAGCACCGCTTCCCATGGCCGCACTGACATCAGCGCCGGCAAGGACAGGAGCGTCATTTATTCCGTCACCAACAAACATAACCATACCGTGTTCCTTGCGGATATCTTTCATTATACGAAGTTTGTCTTCCGGAAGCAGCTTTGCATAGTATTTGTCAATACCGGCTAAACGAGCGGTCTCTGACGCACTTCCTTCAGAGTCGCCTGTAAGCATAACTGCCTTTATACCCCTGTTTTTTATTTTATGAATTGTCTGGGCAGCATCTGGTTTTATTGTATCGCTGATTCGGAAACATCCTGCAAGAACACCGTCAACAGCACAAAGTATATCTGTTCCGGATACTCCCGGAGTATATCTGTCAATATTGATATTATATTTGTTCATTAGTTTTAAATTTCCGCAGAGAACTGTTTTACCCTTTATCATTGCTTTCAGACCCATGCCTGCTGTTTCAGTGATATTTTCAGGCTCTGCTAAATCAATTCCAAGTGATTCAGATTTTTTCACTATACACTGTGCTACCGGATGAGTTGACTGTGATTCACATGAAGCACATAGTCTGATTATTTCAGTTTCATCTTTATCTCCGTATATTTCAGTTTCATTAACATTGAATCCACCGTTTGTCACCGTACCTGTTTTGTCCATGACAACAGTTTTTATTTTATCAGCTGCTTCAATTGATGTTCCGTTTGTAAAAAGTATGCCATTCTTTGAACCGGCACCTATTCCGGCAAAATAAGTCAGCGGAACGCTGAGAACAACTGCACACGGACAGCTTATCACAAGAAAAGTAACTGCAGTGTATATCCATTTGTGCCAGTCGTGTGTAATGAGAGATGGAATAACAGCAGTGAGCAGAGCGACAATAACTACTACCGGAGTATAAATATTAGCAAATCTTGTAATAAATCTGTCAAGTTTAGGCTTATTTGCTGAAGCGTTTTCTATACTGTCTATTATTTTGCTTACCATAGATTCAGATAAAGGTTTGGTTATCCTAATCTTTACAGAGCTGCTGAGATTAACACAGCCTGATAAAACACTGTCGTTTTCTGAGATATCAACGGGGAGATGTTCACCTGTAACTGAAGAAGTATCAATTGAAGTTTTTCCTTCATATACTACTCCGTCAAGCGGAATTCTGTCTCCTGCTCTCACAAGTATAATCTGACCCGGCTTTGCTTTTTCAGCCGGAATGGACTTTGTACCATCTTCGCTCACCAGCAGAACAGTTTCAGGTCTCATATCCGCAGCTGCCATAACTGATTTTCTGCTGGTTTCAACTGCTTTTTCCTCAAAATATTCACCAACACGATAGAAAAGCATTACACCGACAGCTTCCGGATAATCCTTTAACGCAAAAGCGGACAGAGTTGCTAGTGCCATCAGGAATTTTTCGCTGAATACCCTTCCAGAAATTATTTCCTTTATTGCACCAGTCAGTATTTCTCCTCCAAGAACACAGTATGATACAATATATACAATCAGCGATAAAACTGGTAAATCTGTAAATACATCTATCAGCTTCGCTGTAACAAGCAGAACCGCACCGGATATTATAAACAGAAGTTCTTTTTCGGAACTTCCATGAGAATGTTCATGTCCGTGAGAATGACATTCACAATGGCAGGTATGCTCATGCTTGTGTTCGTGTTCATGTTCTTTTCCGTGACAGTGACAATGTTCGTGTGATTTATTCATAGTAAGTACCTTCTTTCTTTTATATATGAATATATGTTCATGTATTCATTATATCACATGTTACTAACTATGTCAATAAAAAAGCCTGAAAAATTCATATTTTTGAATTTTTCAGGCTAATAATATTAATATACGTAACTCCAGACAGAATTATTCATATCTGAGAGCATCAACAACTTCCATTTTTGCTGCCTTGTCAGCCGGATATACACCAAATACAAGACCAACAGCGAACGAAAACACTACTGAAACTATAACCGCAGAAACAGGAACAGAGAGATCAACCGTAATTCCTGCATTTGATGAGGCAGTAAGATTTACTATCAGTAAAGCAAGAAGTTTGGCTTCGATTAATCCGGTTATAATGCCTATTACAGAACCAATAAGTGAAAGGATAATTGATTCAGTAATGAATTGTATTCTTATTGATTTATTATCAGCTCCCATGGCTTTTCTTACACCGATTTCCATTGTTCTTTCAGATACACTTACAAGCATGATATTCATTACACCAATACCGCCTACAAGAAGTGATATGGCTGCAATTGCTGCTATAATTTTTGTTATTACATCAATAACACCGTTTATCTGATCAAGCTCATCAGTAAGCATGTATGCAAAAGACCGGTATTCTGTATCTTCAAACCATTCATCAAAATATTCCTCTGTCAAAGTCCTGACTTCTTCAGTATCTGCTCCTTCATTTATTGCATACTGCAAATAAAAATCAGGTACTCCTTTTTCACTGGAAAATAATTCTGCACATACATCAGGTATATATATACTTGTTGTAGGATTAGAGTCACCCATACTGAATACATCATTGAATTTATATACTCCGATAACTGTAAATTCACGTCCGTCAAAATATGACCCTGTATTTTCGAGCATTATATTTTTTCCGACTGCACTTTCTTTTCCAAACTGCTTTTCAGCGAGTTTATCGCTGACTATAACCACCGGTGCCTTTTTATTAAAATCACCTTCGGAAAAAATCCTTCCTTCTGTCATCTCAAGCTGACTCGATTCCAGTACATTCTGACTGATAAGAAAAGCCTTAACATTTGAGGTGTCTCTGCCACATCCAACTGTTCCGGTTCCAATACCTGTCTGGTTAAACACACTAACCATACCCTGCATATATTCTTCATATCCCGATACCATTTCCCGGGTAAACTGGTCAGATTCAACTTCAACGGTCATAATATCTGATAAAGTTGATGTTTCAGCATCCTTATCGACAACGTAGATATTCATAATATTTCCGTTTGCAATAGTCATCAGTGATGTGGAAATGGTTTTTCCTATTGTACCGCCTATTGTATTGATAAGAATAACTGAGCTGATACCGACAATAATCCCAAGAGTAGTGAGAAAAGTCCTCATCTTGCTGGCTGAAAGGCATCTGAAAGCCGAAATAATATATTCTGAAATACTCATAATCACTACTCCGCTCTCTTTATTTTTATTCTGTCACCATCATGATGACCGCTGCCGTTTCCTATAATAAGGTCGACTTCCCTTAATTCGTAAGATTTGACCTAAACATAAAAACTTCCTTCATATCATTTTTCTACAGGTACCTATTCACAAATATACTCTGCTC
>CAMCOJ010000128.1 GCA_945876405.1 uncultured Ruminococcus sp. | reverse complement strand
CAATATAAGCATAGATAAATTCACTTTACCGGAACAATCACAATAACAATATTGATATTTTTAAATTAATGAAAGGGATTACAGATATGAAAAAAATTCTTTTTGCTGCATCCGAATGTGTTCCGTTCATCAAAACAGGCGGACTCGCTGACGTTGTGGGAACACTTCCTAAGACATTTGACCGAACAAAGTATGAAGCAGCGGTTATCCTTCCGTATTATACTTTCATACCACAGGAATACAGAAACAGCTTCCAGTACATCCATCATTTCTACATGGACTACGGCAAGAGAAAGGGCAAGTTCCATGTTGGTATAATGAAGCACGAGATTGACGGGATAACATATTACTTCGTTGACAATGAATACTACTTCGGCGGTGACAGACCGTATTCTGATCCGAAGTTTGATATCGAACGCTTCACATTTTTCTGCAAGGCAGTTCTTGCGATAATGCCTGTAATTAACTTCAAGCCTGACATCATTCACTGTCACGACTGGCAGGCTGGTCTTATTCCGGTATTTCTCCACACTATCTATGCGGAAAATCCTTTCTACTTCGGAACAAAGACAATCATGACAATACATAACCTTAAGTTCCAGGGCATCTGGGATATCAAGACATTCCAGTATAACACAGACCTTCCGGGATATATGTTCACGCCTGACAAGCTTGAATTCAAGAAGGATGCAAACATGCTCAAGGGCGGTATGGTTTACGCTGACTACATAACAACAGTAAGTGAAACATACGCAGGTGAAATTCAGAACAGCTACTACGGCGAAGGACTTGACGGACTGCTCAGAGCGAGAAACAATTCACTCTGCGGTATCATAAACGGTATTGATTACAGCATCTACAATCCTGAAACTGACATGGAAATATTCAAGCAGTACTCCGCTTCAGACTTCAGAGCAGGCAAAGACGCAAACAAGATGGAACTTCAGAGAGAGCTCGGTCTCCCTGTTGACAAGAACAAATTCATGATTGCAATCATCTCAAGACTTACTGACCAGAAAGGTCTTGACCTTGTAAACTGGGTACTTGACAGAATCATTGACGAGAACACACAGCTTGTTGTACTCGGCACAGGTGAGCAGAGGTACGAAGGTACTTTCAAGCACTACCAGTATCTGCATCCGGACAGGGTATCCGCAAATATCTTCTTCTCGGAAAACCGTGCACACAAGATTTATGCTGCCGCCGATGCGATGCTTGTTCCTTCAAGATTTGAACCGTGCGGACTTACACAGCTTATCGCACTCAAGTACGGTACAGTTCCGATTGTACGTGAAACCGGCGGACTCAAGGACAGCGTTGAAGCATTCAACGAATACTACAACACGGGTACGGGCTTCTCATTTACAAACTACAACGCAGACGAGATGCTTGGCATAATCAACTACGCAAAGCATGTTTACTACGACATGCCAAAGGGCTGGTCCGATATTGTCAAACGCGGAATGAAAGCAAACTTCTCATGGGACAGCTCAGCAAGAAAATACGAACAGCTTTACGATAAGGTACTGGGCTGGTAATAATACTGACGAAAACGCCGGATTTTTCCGGCGTTTTTTATTTTTAGAAAAAAATTATTATTTTCTGAAACTTTTTTACGTGAATATGCGTGTTTTATACAGAAAGCTGTACAGCACTTTCAGAAATGATATTCCAGAATCAAGGTGAACACTATGCATAACAATAAAAGTCCGGACTTTACAAAAATCATAGAAAAATACAGTGACAATATATACAGGATAGCACTTGTACATACACAGAATGAAGCAGATGCACAGGATATTGTGCAGGAAACCTTTCTGAAATATGTCACATACTTAAAAAAAGGTGGTGTTTTCAACAGTGATGAACATGAGAAGGCATGGCTGATAAGGGTTACTCTGAACAGATGCACAGACCTTAAAAGATCATGGGTGTCAAAATCTTCAGAGATAACCGATGACAATCTCCCGCCAAAAGGATTTAACACTGACGGAAATGATGTACTTGATGCTGTAAACAGGCTGCCTGAAAAGTACAAAAACATAATTCATCTTTTCTACTACGAAGAATACAGCATCAGTGAGATATGCACACTTCTGAAAATGAATATAAACACAGTAAAAACCAATCTGTCGCGAGGCAGAAATTTACTGAGAGAATTTCTTGGAGAGGAGTATAAAAATGAATATTAAGGATAAATACATGACAGACATGAACAGAAAAAAACTTAGCAGTGAATTCAAAAAAAACCTCGCTGACCTCATGTATGAAAAATACGACAGCGATGAAGAGCTTGTTTCTGAAGAGATTCCGGAATTTGATTTTTCTGAAAAAGATGAAAGTGATATAACGCCTGATATCATTAACGCAGAAAATAAACCGGATATAAAGATATTCAGATACATTGCGTCCGCTGCTGCCGTTCTTGCTGTTGCAGTTTCATCGGTACTTTTCATGAAAAACGAACTTCCTGAACACAACATATTAAATGATGTCAAGAGCACAACAATTAAACTTCCACGGTACAATGAAGAATCACAGACAGAATACAATAAAAAACAAACCGGAGAAGCAATGAGTCTGAACACATCAGCTGTTCCGAAAACAATATCCGAAACTTCAGCTGTATCCGTACAAAACGGTTCAGATACAACCAGAACCACTTATACTGATTTTACTAAGAAAGCAGAAACTCAGAAACAGTTTTCTGTAACACAGGCTCCTGCAGAAACGAACTCTGAACCGGAAAAACCTGTGACCACGGCTCAGATAACGGAACCGTATACGGAAACAGTATCACAGCCAGAAACAAATACTGAAAGAAATCCTGATATAACTTCTGAACCTGATGTTACCTATGTAACAGAACCGGAAGAGGAGATAATTTCAGATGGTAATAAAAATATACTGGCGGGCAAGTACGCAGAAATTTATGCAGAAGTAACTTTGCTTGATGACGGACTGATAGATGTATCTTACAAATGCCGCTCAAATACAGAATTATGTGCCCTGGTTTTCTATCCTGAGTACAATAATATGACTGTTGTTTCATGCACAAGCGACATCGGAGCTGATGTATCAGACAACTGTGTTCTTTTGGTAACTGTCCCTGTAAACACAGATTTAAACGGAAAAGAGATTGCCCACTATACATTCAGATTAGACAAGGACGCTCCTGACGGAAAATATGAAATGGGATTTACATGTTATCCTGATTTTACATATGCCAACAAAATTCTCATTAACAATGACAAAGAGCTGGCAGTTGTAAATGTAAATTTCATTCCGGGATTAATCGAAATAAACCGCACAGACAGCAACTGAAAAAAAACCAGAGACGGTTCAGATCTCCGTCTCTGGTTTTTCTTTTTCCTGTTTTACCGGAAGAAATACAGTTATTCTTGTGCCCGCTTCCGGATAGCTTTTCACTTCAAAGTATCCGCCGTGCCGGTCAACTATCCAGGCTGCTATTGAAAGTCCCAGACCGGTACCGCCGGTTTTACGGTTTCTTGCATCATCGGCTCTGTAGAATCTCTCAAATATCTTCGGGATATCCTCAGCAGCAATTCCTATGCCCGTATCCTGAATTTCAAAAGCAGGTATGCCGCCTTCGCTCAAGTATGCGGATATAAAGATATCATTTCCTTCAGGGGTGTATTTTACTGCATTGTCTGCAAGAATTCTGGCAGTCTGCTTAATCAGGGAATAGTCGCAGTATGCGGTAACCACACTGTCCCCAGGTTTAAGAATAAAGTTATGCCTGGAATCAACCATAGCATATTCGCCACAGATATCCTGCATCATTTCCTGAAGATCTGTGTTTTCCATATTAAGCTGATTTTTCCCGTTGTCTCCCCGTGCAAGAAACAGCAGCTGTTCTACAAGTCTGCTCATACTCTCCGACTCGGATTTTATTGCAGCAACGGACTCATCAAGAACCTTCTCATCATTCTTTCCCCATCGTTCAAGCATATTTGCATAGCCCTGAATCACCGATATAGGAGTACGAAGTTCATGAGAGGCATCTGACACAAAACGTGCCTGCTGCATGTATGATTTTCTCATTCTGTCGATGAGATGATTTATAGCTGTTTCTATTCCCTGAAGTTCAGTATTTCCTGTTGAAACGTGACAGTCAGTCTGGCTTGCATCTATCTTTTCCAGTGCATCCTCAAGGTCATGAAATCTGCTTACGTCAAAATTTACTGTACTTATCATCTGTGCAGTGGCTGCAAGACGGTTAAGCGGATGCAGCTTTTTTCTGACTCTCTTGCTGCCGCCGATAATTCCTGAAATAAATGAAAATATCTCGGTGACAATCATTATTCCGAGAACCGCTGATGTTTCAAGAAACATATTTACAGCCGGAACAGCTTCATTTATCTGGGGTATGAAATACTTTATACCTTCAATAAATTCCAGTTCATTTTGGGTTTCAGGAAAAATAAAATGACCCTGCAGCGAAAAATTTTCAGCTGTAAAAATGCTTATTCCCATAGCTTCAGTCTCAGTAAATACCCGCCACAGCTCTATCCTGAAAAATACAAAAACAATGTCAAGGATCAGAAAAATATACAGCTGCCTGAAATTAAAGGAGACTGATATTTTTCTGGCAATTGAACTCATTCTTACACTGCCCTTTTTTGTTTTGTTATCCATATAATCAGTCCCTTATTACGTAGCCGACCCCTCTGACCGTCTGAATTATCTTAACGCCAAACACATCATCAATCTTGCTTCGTATGTACCTTATATAAACATCAACGATATTTGTCTCCCCCTTATAATCAAAACCCCAGACATCTTCAAGAAGTGTCTCACGCGACAGAACTATTGATTTGTTTTCAAGTAATTTTTTCAGCAGACCGAACTCCTTGTTTGTCAGCACAATCTCTTTTCCGTCATATGTTACTGTATGTGCAGCAGCGTCGAGTGAAAGAAGACCTGTACCTAAAACCTGTGCAGATGAGCTGTGCACTGATTTTTTTCTGAGTGCTGCTCTTATTCTTGCAAGAAGCTCCTCTATGCTGAAAGGTTTGGTTATATAGTCGTCAGCTCCGGAATCAAGGCCTGATACCTTGTCCATAACCGAATCCCTTGCTGTAAGCAGTATAACCGGAATATCGGATTTTTTTCTCAGTCTCCTGAGTACCTCTGTCCCGCTTAGCTCCGGCAGCATAATATCAAGCAGCACAAGGTCGAATTCACCGGTCTCAGCCATTTCGAGACCGGTTCTTCCGTCAAATGCCTTGGCTGTTTCGTAGCCCTCATGCATAAGCTCAAGTTCGACAAATCTTGCGAGTTTTTCTTCGTCTTCCACTATTAGAATTTTCATCTGTTATTATCCCCTTTTTCATTCAGTAAGTCAACGTAACTATAATAACAGAATCCGTGGAATTTTTCAAGGTAAAAAATTACTTTTTGCTGTCATCAATATCAACGCTGCAACCGTCACCGCTGGTGATTCTGATTTTGTCCATAACATTGTTTACCTTGTCAGTACCGAGGTCAGGACCGGTCATTTTAAACTGACATCCGTTGAAGAGTGCGATTACCAGACAGATAATGATTAACCAGAATGCCGGAATCATAAGCACTGCAAGTATTGTAAGAGGAATTTCCATTATCATCTTTCCGTTTTTGCCGATGATACAGAGCTTGTTGTCCATGCCCTTGCAGATTACCTTACCTGTCCATCTCAGTGCTGACTTAATCATATCCACAAATGAGTTACTCTTCTTTTCAGAAGCTGCTGAAGTAAAATCTTCAGGAATCTCCTGCTTTGTTGAGTATCCGGTCTGTTCAGGCTTTTTCATCTTGCCTTCCTTTTCAAGTGCGATAAGTGCATCAAGAAGGTTCCAGTTAAGGCTTTCGAGTACGCCCTTTGCTTCTTCGTAGGTTACATCTGCTTTCTCCATAAGTTTTTCAATCATTTCTACATTGTTCATAACGTTGTTTCCTTTCTTTTGTTCTGCAAATTTTATTGTTTTTTTGTGGATTTCTCTTCCACTGACTATATAATACATCAGTTGTTTTAAAATAAAATATAAGGAAAATTAAAAACAGATTAGAAAATTTTTGTGCATCACGTAGTATTGGATTTTCTTTGCATATTTTTTTCATATCTTAACTTGTTTAGTTGCGTTTGTGGTACTTGATTTATATCCCAATTCGTTGTATAATACAAATTAGAAGAATCATTCTTCAAAAAAGTATGCAAAGGAGATTATATATGACCAGAGCATCTAAGGTTTATGAATATCTGATAAGCAAATACAGTG
>CAMCOJ010000127.1 GCA_945876405.1 uncultured Ruminococcus sp. | reverse complement strand
CTCGTGGGCTCGGAGATGTGTATAAGAGACAGATCATACACTACCACAAAACTGCCATGTGTTGCACCTGTTCCGTACCAAATCCTGCAATTCATCCCTTCAAATTCAGCAATCATTTTCTCTGCAAGCTGCCTCATTGCTTCACCGGAACTGTCGTACACATCCTTTAAAAAGCTCTCCCTGTCCCATTTTTTTGATTTCTTTTTACCTTTTATCTCGGAAGCCTGAAGAGTTTTTCCTATTATACGAGGGATAAACAGCTGATTTCCGTCTGTGGATGTAAACCGTTTTATCTCCAAACCGAGAACCTCTGTATTTTGCATCTGATTATTCAGAAATTCGATTATTCGCTGCAGAGTTTCAGGGATTTCATCAGCAACAAATATCAGTCTGATTTTACCAAGCTTAAGATTGCTGTCAACAGTATTCCAGTAATTATCGCATTGTTCCTGGCTTAATCCTAATTCTGAGCACAAATCACCTGTGTACATTTTCTGCATATCCTCAACTTTCCAGAACAGAGAACCGCTTGAAGCATAGTCAAGCATTTGTCCTACTACTTCACGGCGAATACGCGTGTATGTGCTTCGTTTTACCTCAACCAGTGTCGGTATTCCGTCCTGATCAATAAACAGGTGATCTATCGGCCAAAATGCTCCGCCGTTCTCTTCATTCGGAACACCCATCTCCCGCGATATCAGTATCCATTTTCTTGGCTCATCCGGATTTATCTGCTCTCCCGCAAGTAGAACCGGATTATTCGCAATAATTTCCTGAAGATGTTCCTCTTTCTGATAAAGCGTTTCACTTAACGAAACAAGTTTATTTTCACTGTTTTTAATAAATATAGTATCGCTCATGTTTTTCTCCTGTCAAATATTTCAAAACAAGATTCTTCTTGTATTTTATCTTCGTTCAAAAATAATTTGTGTTTCAGCCGCCTGACGCTGTTCTCCATTAAATATACCGATATAATCACATAACACTAATCAATCTGAAAAATACCTCTCTATCCCCCTGCTGCAACTCTCAAGAATCTTATCCACATCCTCAGCACAAAGCTTAATATACCTGTCAAGTCTTATCACCCCAAGATGCTTTGCATGATGCATAAATCCCATATCTTCAAATCTCGCAAACGGCATCCTTAAAATAAGATCCTGAACCTTCTTAACCTCATATTTCTCATCATTCAGAATCGATTTTTTCTTCTCCGCCGGCAGGCCCTTTGCTTTTCTGTTTTCGTAAAATGCAATAAAGTCATTTACCACATCTTCCAGCACAGCCTCATGATTCCCGTTCATATTCTGGATAAATGCACTCATGAAAACCGGCTTATATGAGTAACTCATGGTCATCTTATCAACCATTTCCATAAACATCGTTTTCATATTTGACGGCTTGATTTCAGTCCATTTAAATTCCCTGCAAAACTCCTTTACCCTCTCAGGTCTGAAGTATCTGAAGCTCTGCTTGTTACCAACAGGTACCTCAAGATCAGCAGTTATCTTACCTTCACGAATGTATTTTTCCACTACTTCTCTTGCTGCACTTACCCTTCTTACAAGTTCCTGCACTGAAATCAAATCCTTAGCCTGATCCTGCCAGTTAAACAGATCGATCATTTCGTAATCAACAGCATGAACAGGATAATCAATAAGTACATCAGGTTTCTTCCCTTTCCTGAACATATCCCTGTCCCACTGAACAGAATATTTTGTACCAAGAACAAGTCCGCCCGGGATGTACTGATTCAGACCCAGAACTCTGTGGATTGAGTACGGGCAGTTAAACATATTAGCATTATCAACGAAGTCAAATACCATAAGGAATTCCTTACCTTTATATGTACGCATCCCCCCTGCCCAGCTGCTGCAGGTAAATGGTTTTCGACATAGTCGGCCTTGCCATAAACAGAACCTCTGTATGCGGACTGTCCCAGCCTTCATTGAGGAGATCACACGCACAGAGAACTGATATCCTGTTGTCATCATAATCCTGAAGGATCTGTTTTCTGTTTCTGGTCTGACCGGATACACTCTCGGCATTTATACCGTTTTCCCTGAGCATTGAAGCAATTGTATCAGCATGCTTTTCCGACGTGCAGAATATCACTGTCGGTTTGTTTTTTACATATTCCAGATATGTATTTACGATAAGTTCATTTCTCCCCGGAACTGACACAGCGGTTTCAAGGTCGAGTGAATTGTATTTGAATCCGTTAATTCTTACATCAGACAAATCAATATTTGTCTTCACACGTATACAGCGAACCGGAGCAAGTACACCCTGTTCAACGGCATCCTTAATATCAAGTTTGTGGGCAACATTTTGAAATATCTCAAGAAGGTCCTGACCATCAGCTCTTTCAGGTGTGGCTGTAAGTCCAAGAATGAAATCCGGTCTAAAGTAGTTCAGAATTTTTTTGTAACTCTCTGCGGATGCGTGGTGACATTCATCAATTATAATATACCCGAAATCCTCCGGTCCGAACAATTCCAGATTACGCACTACACTCTGAATACCTGCACATACCACAAACGTGTCTGTATCATGAGAGTCATCAGAGAACTTTCCAACTGATACACCATCCCACAGATTTCTGAAATTCTCAATGCCCTGGTCAACAAGTTCTTTCGTATGAGCCAGAAACAAAGTTCTCTTCCATAACGATTTCGCATCAAGTACCCCGATGGCTGATTTGCCGGAACCGGTTGCTCCCTGTACAAGAGCAATTGTTTCATTGTTCATTCTCATACGGGAAAGATTTTCAAGAGCTTCTTCCTGATGTTCACGAAGCTCAAATACCTTTCCGTTCTGAGTCGGCATGTCATCGTCTATAAGGAACAGTCTCGGAGACATTCCGAGAAATGTTGCAAGCTCATCCTTAATCAGATCAGGATTATTCAGCTGTGAATCCGTCCATCTGAAAACCTTCCAGCCGTTATGAACCATGCTGTTCTGCTTGCAGAGATCATCGGTGTATTTGTACTCACTGATTTTTGACGGATCATGCCAGGTTTCACCGTCAATCTCAAATGCTATCTTCCCGTCCTTTGTCATTACGGCATAATCAATAGTTCTGTGCCTTCCGTAAATATCGAGGAAAGGGTACTGAAGATAAACGTACTGTCCCTTTTCCGGTCCGAATAAATCACAGAATATCTGTATAAATTTTTCTTCCGCTTCGCTGTTTCCGGCACGATTCGATTCTGTTACTGCCAATTATATCACCCCATTAATCTGTTTTTTCAGGATAAATGCTTTTCGGTTACTTTCTTTTTTTGGCTCCTTTTCGGCACCTTTTTTAGATTGTATCATCGGATAACCGATATTTTCTATTGGTATTTGTTCCTTCGTATTCAACATCTGTCATTTCTTTTAAAAGTACTCTGGTACGTGCAGCACTTAATCCAATTGCTTCTGCTATATCATTAGTTTTCGATAATCCATTTTGGCGCAAATATTCACGTATCATTTTGCAATTATCTTCAGTTTTTCTTCGCTTGTTTTCTTCGCTTGTTTTCTTTGCTTGCTTTCTTCGCTTGTTTTCTTCGCTTGTTTTCTTCGCTTGTTTTTTCACAAACTCAAGCGACAACCGAGTTCTGTCCGGATTATAACTTTCCTCAACCACAGGCGCGGACCAGCCTTCATTTTCCCAAACCTGATAAATGTCCGGTATACCACTGCCTGCTCTTTCACCTATACCAATCATATTAAACATCTTCATTAGCGTCTTATTTCTTGGATCTGAAATACCTCCGCGCAGCATCTGTTTTTTTCCGGTACGAATACTACCTGGATTTTCAAAAATCAGCTTGTATTCTTCCTTCTTAACTACTACACCACAAGGTAAGAAATAATCTGTATTTACCAGACAATTAACCAGTGCTTCTCGTACAGCTTTATGAACTGGTGTATCATCAACTCTTGTAATACCTTCAAGCTTAAATGGTTTCTTTATATCTCTTGTAATTTTGTTATTCACCCTGAAGAAGAAATCAAAAATATTACCGGTCCAGTCACCAGAGCTCGATTGTAAACGATCAGTCCATCGAATTGTAGGATCAAGCATTTCTCTGTAATCCAGAAAATACTCCGGAAACTCCCTTACAATATGATATTCTTCACCAAACATTAGCAACCCCGCTGTCGTAGGATGTAATTTACCATCTTCACCATATCCGGCTGCGCCAATTCTCTCAAGATATTCTTTGTCTGGTAAATTATTGAAAACATGCTCTGGCCTGTAGCTTTTGTGATTATTTCTGTATGCTTTAAATGACTCGGTATCTATCACAGAAATATCAAACTGTTCTACTATCTTCATATCTTCTGTTTCTTCAGCGGAATCACGAATCATTGCCTTTATCTCGGCTCTGGAACAATGGTAATCCCCTTCCCAGTCTCTGCGATAACTGCCGCCAAACAAATCATTGTTTATATAAACCGGTTTCTGATCACGTTTTGCTCTTGGGACATAAATAACCAAAATTGTATCGCCGTTTATTTCATATGATTTTACATTCTTATCAGACAATAAGTTAATACTTACCTTTCTGGTGTCATGTATTGTATTCCAAAAGTTTCTCTTCAATTTATCTGTATTCTTTAATCCGGTAGTATACCATGTTCCATCCTTACGTTCACCCACCCCAAGGATGATCACTCCGCCATTTGAATTCGCAAATGAGGAATACTCCCATAATGCTATGGGTAAGCCTCCTTCTGCCTTTTTCACTTCACGACAATTATCTTCCTTATATTTATCAAAATCTGACAGATCAAATATTTCAGACATGATTAATAATTCGCTCCTTTCTGTATCTGTTTATTTTATTAGAAACTTATTAAATGATTTTTAATGACTTCTCAAATTTTGTCGGATGCTATATACCATTTTAAATAATTTCTCCCGCAAATTCGGTTAAAACATAGTGATACAAAATTAATATCGAGTTTCACTATAATTATACCGCAAATCAAACCAAAAAACAATAGAGGCACCTTGTCGTATAGGGTTATTTCACGAATGTTCCCAGAATCTATCACCAATCATCACCTGCATATTTTAGACAAGATTCCAAAAATTACTACTTCTTTTTTCTGAATTGAATACGGGCAGTTAAACATGTTGACATTATCAACAAAGTCAAATACCATAAGGAATTCCTTTCCCTTATATGTACGCATTCCCCTGCCCAGCTGCTGCAGGTAAATGGTTTTCGACATAGTCGGCCTTGCCATGAACAGAACCTCCGTATGCGGACTGTCCCAGCCTTCATTGAGTATATCTCAACAAGTTCCTTTGTATGAGCAAGGAACAGGGGCCTCTTCCATAATGACTTTGCATCGAGTACCCCGATGGCTGATTTGCCGGAACCGGTTGCTCTCTGTACAAGAGCAATTGTTTCTTAAAAATATACTTCCAGTATCTTAATACTCACTTCCGTCTTTTCGGTAAAATACTATTTTCATTCCTTTTGTATGCTTGTTATGAATCTTAACTTTTTCTACTATCTCATCAAGCTCATTTCCAGTGATTTCTCCGCGATGTCTTATCCACATCATATCATCAATATCCGCGCCAAAACCATTACATTCCATTTCGCCTCCGAACCTTACTATGTTGTTGTCATATTCGATGTCTACATAGCATTTTGTACCTGTAATTTTTATATCACTTACCTGGTCTTCTGTGTTATCCGTTTTATCGGATTTTAATGATTTAAGCCATTTAATTCCAAACATTTTTTTGTGCCTCCTGCCTGATATTCAATTCAAACTTTGCAGAAATCCAGTGAAGATATACCACTTGACTTTTATCTTATTATCTTCCCAACTGTCAAAGTTTATTGTAGTTACAGTTCTGATATAATTTACTCTGACAGCTCTTTCAGCATATACTCCAATGCCTCTGATTCTGTATCAAAATATAAATCTGTTGTTTTGCAGCCGCGTTCAGCGTAATAGACATTCCATTTTCCGTTATCAGTAATAATACAAAATCGCTCGTCATCTCTGCCTTTGCCGTCGATATTGTACAGGAAATCTGGTATCCCTTTTTTCTTCGCTGCTTTTATAAATTCTTTCTTATTCATAATTTTTCTCCTTAAAAGAAATAAATTTTTCACACTATCTGGTAATAATACAACAAAACCACAGATCTTCCGGGCAACCTGAAATCTGTGGTTTTTGATTGAATATTTACTCAGTAAAAAAATCTACGCCGAAATATTCAGGTATCTACCTGTAATTTTCGATTCTTCAGGGAGACCAACACTGAACCGCTTGTCCTGTTTTGTTCTTGTTACCGTA
>CAMCOJ010000126.1 GCA_945876405.1 uncultured Ruminococcus sp. | reverse complement strand
GATTTCTGCCTGTCTCGTGGGCTCGGAGATGTGTATAAGAGACAGCGCTTATCTGTCCGTCTTTTATTTCGCATACTGATGTAGGAGCGGAGATTGATATCTCATCGATACAGTCGTTTCCGTGGACAAGCATTGCGTGTTTGATTCCAAGGTTGATAAGTACTTCAGACATAGGTCTGAGAAGGTCTCTGGAGTATGTACCAAGAACAATGTAGTCTGTTTTTGCCGGATTTGTAAGAGGTCCCAGTATATTGAATACGGTTTTGATACCAAGCTGCTTTCGTGCCGGAGCAACATATCTCATGCTGCTGTGATAGCTCTGGGCAAAGAGAAATGAGAGACCGATTGTGTCGATGTATTTTTTTGCTTCTTCAGGAGTTGAGGCAATTTTTACACCTACGCTCTCAAGTGTGTCAGCGGCACCGCTTTTGCTTGACACGCTTCTGTTTCCGTGCTTGGCAACTCTGACTCCGCATGCAGAGATTACAAAGGCTGATGTGGTTGAGATGTTAAATGTGTTTGACATATCTCCGCCGGTACCTACTATGTCTATTGCATCGCGGCAGCTGGTTACTTCAGACGCCATCTCGCGCATGCCCTTTGCAAATCCGGTTATTTCATCTGTGTTTTCCCCGTTAAACTTCATAGCTGTAAGGAGAGATGCAATCTGGGCATCTGTGGCTTTTCCGTTCATTATGCACATCATAGCATCATAGGCTTCGCTCTCCGTAAGATGTTCACGTTTGTCGGCAACTTTTGAGATGTACTTTTTCAGTTCAGTTTTTTCCTCAGAAGGAGCAGGTGAATTCTGCTTTCCAAAGCCCTCAACATTTTTCAGGAAGTTCTGGATAATTACTGCACCATCAGGTGTAAGTATTGATTCAGGGTGGAACTGGACACCGAATACCTTGTAGACTCTGTGTTCAACAGCCATTATCTGACCGTTTTCATCACGTGCTGTAACCTTGAGACAGTCAGGGTTGGAGGCACTGTCTGCAATAAGTGAATGGTATCTTGCAACTGTGATTTTTTCCGGAAGCGAATCGAAAAGCTGCGTTGTCGAAGCTATGGATATCTCACTTGCTTTTCCGTGCATAAGCTGTTCAGCTTTTACTATCTTGCCGCCGAAGGCTTCGACTATCGCCTGGTGACCGAGGCATACACCGAGAATCGGAATCTCGGTGGCGAAGTGTTTGATTGCCGGTATTGATATACCTGCGTCTGCCGGATAACCCGGTCCCGGAGAAATGATGATTCCGTCAGGGTTGAGGTTTTCCATTTCTTCAATTGTTATTTCGTCATTTCTGAATACCTTTATGTCGGGGTACATTGTACCGATGAGCTGATAGAGGTTATAGGTGAATGAGTCGTAGTTATCGATCATTATAATCATTTTATTTACGCTCCTTTTAAGTTGATTTATCCTTGATAAATAATAGTGATATTTTTTTCAGCAGGGCTTTGCGGTCGAGCTCTGCACTCCCTTCGGTCGCCTGCACCTTCGCTTAGCAGGGCTTTGCGGTCGAGCTCTGCACTCCCTTCGGTCGCCTGCACCTTCGCTCAGCAGGGCTTTGCGGTTGCCCTGCACCTTCGCGTTTATATTTCGGAGGCGTCTTTTACGGCGTTTATCATTGCCATGGCTTTGTTTCTGGTTTCGTTGTATTCTCTTTCAGGGATTGAGTCGGCTACTATGCCGGCTCCGGCCTGGATGTAGGCTTTGCTGTTTTTGAAGAGGACTGTTCTTATCGCTATGCAGGTATCTATGTTTCCGTCAAATCCAAGGTATCCGACCGTTCCGCCGTAAAGACAGCGTTTTGTTTTTTCAAAACTATCGATAAGTTCCATTGCCCTTACTTTAGGGGCTCCTGAAAGGGTTCCTGCAGGGAGGACGGAGAGGAGGGCGTCAACAGCATTTTTATCTTCTTTGAGTTTACCGGATACATCTGATACGATATGCATAACCTTTGAATAACGTTCGATGTGCATGAGGTTTGAAACCTTTACCGAGCCGTATTCGGAAACCTTTCCGATATCGTTTCTTCCCAGATCGACCAGCATTGTGTGTTCTGCACGTTCCTTTTCATCACTGATAAGATGCTTTTCAAATCTTTCGTCCTCTTCATCTGTTGTTCCTCTCGGCATTGTTCCTGCAATAGGCTTTGTAGTGATAACTGAATCAGTAACATTTACAAGCATTTCAGGTGAAGCACCTGCTATACAGTAGTCTGGATTTTTAAAATAGAAAAGATAAGGCGACGGATTTGTAGCCCGGAGCATTCTGTATACTGCGAAACTGTCCGGCGGATTGTCTATCTCAAAACGCTGTGAGAGAACGACCTGGAATATATCACCGTTGACTATATGTTCCTTTGCCTTCTCAACACTGGCTTCAAATTCTTCCTTTGTGACATTTGAAGTAACACTGAATTCACTTGCTGAAGGTCTTATATGGTCAGGAGCAAAGCTGTCAAATGTTTTTCTGTATACCGCTTCAGCTCTTTCACATGCCTTTTCATACTGTTCTTCAATGCTTACCGGAGTATCTTTAAGGATATTTTCGATAATGATTATTTTTCCGCTCAGGTGGTCAAATGCAATCAGTTCATCATAGAGGAAAAGATCACAGTCAGGGAGTTCGATATCATCATGCGGAATATTTGTGAGTTTAGGTTCCATGTACCGGACAATATCGTATCCGAAGTAACCGACAAGACCGCCCAGCAGTTTAGGTGCATTTTTTATTTTCGGCATTCTGTACTTGTCAATATAGTAGGAGATAAATCTGACCGGGTCATCAACTCTGGCTTTTTCAGTATGGGAAGGGGATTTTATCTCAGCACAGTGATCCTTTATTATAATCTCGAGTTTCGGATTAATTCCTATAAATGAATAACGTCCCCATTTTTCATTGTTGTCAACACTTTCGAGTATAAAGCTGTATTTTTGCCCCTGGCTGAGTGTCTGATAAACTCTGACAGGAGTCTGTGTGTCAGAAAGTGCTTCAAACATAACCGGTGCCATATTGTAATCTTTAAGATAATTTTTAATCTCATCAACTGATGTTTTTACTTTAAGCATAAATATACCTCCGTGAATTTTTTTCTGGAAAACAAAAAATGCCTATCATCACTTCATATAGAAGGGACGATAGACATACCGTGGTGCCACCCTGATTCAGGATTACAAAGAATCCTCTTAACAGATACGGGTATAAAATACCTTATATCCTGTTCCTGTAACGCGGAACAAACGGCGCCGGATACTTTTAAAATAAAATTTCACCGGGCTCCTCACAAATCCATTCATGCATCATCGTATCTGCCGAACTTCCAGCAATGTTCAGCTCTCTGTAAGACCGTTTTGAAGATTACTTACTTTTGTTCATAGGATTTAAAACTTATAAAACTAACATGTCTTTATTATATAACTCATTTTTTTATTTGTCAATAGTTTTTTGAGATCTTTTTATTCTGTTTATAATCATCAATACAACAAAAATGAAAAGTGTACCTGTGACAGCACCGGAAAAATCAATCGTGACATCTACCGGACTGCCACATCTGCCGTCGGTAAATAACTGGTGAAATTCATCAGCTGATGCGTAGAGGAGACAGAAGGGGAGGGTTATAAGA
The DNA here is from genome assembly GCA_945876405.1 of uncultured Ruminococcus sp. Lineage (GTDB taxonomy): Bacteria > Bacillota > Clostridia > Oscillospirales > Ruminococcaceae > HUN007. The sequence continues at coordinate 2,693 of CAMCOJ010000126.1, read as the reverse complement.
AAGCGGGTTTCGGTTTTACTGAAATACTGGCAGGCATTAAGAAATGTCAGCATTCCGAGAAGTGCATATTCAGAAAAATGAGCGGCCTTTCGTATGTAAAAATGCATTCCTTCTACTATCTCAGTCTGTTTTTCCGTGGAAAATGTTTTGAAGTCCTGTACGAATATACATGCTATCCTGTATGTTATTCCTTCACTTAGATTCCCTGATATTTCTGCATTCTGTGATGAAAAAAGAAATATCATAATCATGCATGCTGCAAGAAGAATGAAAAGTATTATTTTTTTTGTCATAAAGACTGTCCTTTCGTGAAAAAGCGTTAAGCTCGGATGAACTTAACGCTTTGAATTTAACGTAAGAATCTGTATTTTCTGTTTTCTGCAGCAAAATACCTGTATGCCGGATCTTCATTAACTGCATCGGAAGTCCTGAAACGAACTTCACCATCAATCATAAGAATATCTCCGTCCTCAGGGTCTGTAGTCCATTCAGGAATGATGTTCAGCTTGTTTTTTCTGACATTGTATACGATTCGCTTATAGCCTTTTTCAACAAACTTTATACTGCCGTAGTCAATATCAAGTGTATTAGGTTCAATGATAACCTTGGTTGTACCTTCTGATGAATCTGTAATATCAAGTACGTAGCATCTGTATGCCTGTGACGGTGAAATTGATTCATAGGTTACAGTGTCGATTGTATTTCCTGCGAATATTGAAACATAAAGATAATAAGCGAGAATGCATATTATGTAGAGAAGCAGGTAAATGGTACCGAGTATTGTCTTTATTCCTTCTCCGGCTCCGCTGAAGAAAAATACCAGAACGGAGATGATTCCGAGCGGAATCAGCAGGATAAGGTTTTCCGGGCTGTAATACAGTACAACAACCGGAAGGTAAAACAGCAGTCCGAACAGACCGGCTATCGAGGTCAGGATCTGTTTTCGCGTGTAAATCATCGTTCCACCGAAAAGGAGTCCGAGAAAAATCTCAAGTATAATGAACGATGTCCGGCTGACTATCTTAACATCATAGTATAGTGAAGCAAAAGCAAGAAAAGCCATAAGCCCGACATATCCAATGCTAAGCAGTGACAGAATCCTTTTTATCAGAAGTTTGATGTTTATGTTTTCAGGCAAAAAGTATTCCTCCTTAGTTTTGTTCTGTTTTATTGTAATAATACGGTAAATGAACCGGTACTTATAATTATAACATTTTATAATCTGATATACAATACTTTTGCCAAAAAATATTTTCACTTGTTTTTCTGTTAACCAAAAACACTCCTTACAAGAAGGAGTGTTTTTGGTTATGATATAGGGATTATTGGGGATTTATATTCTACGTTGGGGTAAACGTAAAATACCGTGAATTAATCAGCTCAGCTTTCCGAATTTGTTATCTTGTCTGCGGGTTTTTGTTTTCCCTCGCTGAGCATGTTTATATTATACTCAGGCAATGTGTTAATATTATGAGAGAAATGTGAAACTTTTGTGATAGATATTGATAAACGTTTCTTTGTTCAATAAATATAAAAATGCACGTTTTTATCTCCGTAAACGTGCATCTTATACTTTTTTGTATTATTGGATACAGATTGACTCTTTGTCGCGTTTTACTTTAAACCAGAAAGCAGTTCCTTTCCCGGGAGCGCTCTGAACACCAAACGGAAAGTTATGAGCTTTCAGTACAGCACGTACTATGGAGAGACCGAGACCGGTGCCCACAACTTCTCTGCGTGTTTTTTCACAGCGGTAATATTTTTCGAAAATCTGGTGTATATTTTCTTCAGAGATGCCTTTTCCGGTATCTTTTACTGTTATTTTTACAAAATCTTCTTCAGTTTCCATTGAGACATATATCTGTTTGTCATCGCCTGTATAGTTTACTGCGTTGTTAATAAGATTGTAAATTACCTGTTCAATCTTTCCCATATCACATCTTACAAAAACAGGGGAGGATTCTGTATAGTTTATTGTGTAACCGTTTGGTTCAGAAAAACCCTTGTATCTTTCAACAATATCCCTGAGTTTCGAATTCATGTCAAAGCTGGAATAGTTCAGTGGCTGACTTCCGTTTTCAAGCTTTGAGAGATCAAGCATATCACTTACAAGTGCAGCAAGTCTGTCTGTTTCCTTGATTATTATTCCGAGATGCTCCTCTCGTTTTTCCCTGCGTTCACCGGAAATATCCCTTATCATCTCAGCGTAGGCTTTTATCATGGTCAGCGGTGTTCTGAGATCATGTGAAACATTTGCGATGAGGTCACGCTGAAGCTCGTCTATTTTTGAAATCTCTGCCGAGGCATAGTTAAGTGTTTTTGCCAGCTTTTTTGTTTCAGCAAATCTGCCTCCGTCAAACTCGGTTTTGTATTCGCCTTTAGCGAGTTTATCAGCGGATTCGGTTATTTTCTGGATTGGTTCTGCGATACTTTTTGACATTATCACGGAAAGAAATACCGAGAAGACAATAAGCAGTATTATTATAAAATAACTGCTCTGTTTAAGCAGCATAATAGTTGTGTTCATCGGAGTGATAAGAGAACTTACAATGAGGTAGCAGTCCGCAGAGGTACCGGGATTTTTCAGGACGGAGCAGATTATAACAACCTTTGTGTTCGGAGCATCGCCCTCGACGCATGTCAGATACTGTCTCTTATACACATCTGACGCTGCCGACGATACTCCTTGTGTA
>CAMCOJ010000125.1 GCA_945876405.1 uncultured Ruminococcus sp. | reverse complement strand
TAAAAATAAATTAATTATAGTGAAAGTCAAATTTATTTTGACGTTCACTATAATTCCCTGTTCAATTTTGGAACGAGGGATTTTTTGAACATCAATATATTTATGTATTCCCCTGTAAAGAAAATTATGATATACTTTACAGGGAATTTTTTATTTCAGTGTCCACTTTTACGAAATTACTCCGTACATATAAGTGAAGGCCTTTAAAATACACAAGGAGGGATACAATGAATGACGAAGAATTAAAGATACTTATCCGGACTTCAAAGGAAGAAGGATACTGCGAACTTGTAAATAAATTCAAAAACTACGTTAATGTAATAGTATCATCAGTCCTCAAAGGGTATGGAACGAAAGAAGATGCAGAAGAATGTATAAGTGATATTTTTGTAAAACTGGTTATGGACAGTTCATGGACCAGAGACAGCAGAACAGATTTAAAGGCATTTATCGGGGTAACCGCAAGAAATACAGCTATAGATACATACAGAAAACTTTCCGGACGTTCAAGATACATGACTGATGATGAGCTGGACGAAAATATTTCTTCGGAAGATACACCTGAAACATATATTCACGGGAAGGAGCTCCGTCAGCTTTTATGGGAAAATGTACGTTCCCTCGGCGAACCGGATTCGGAAATTATCACAGCACAGTATCTATACGGAAGGTCGGCAAGAGAAATTGCTGCTGTATTAAAAATGAATGTCGCAGCGGTACATAAAAGAAGCAGGCGTGCAAGAAAAAAACTTGAAAAAATGCTCTTGCTTCAGCTTGAAGACAAGACAATAAGAAAGGAAGATTTTTATGAAACGAGTACGTATTGACAAACTACTTTCAGGAACTCATCCCGATGAGGAAATGATTTCAGAGAATACAGAAAAAATGTTTAAAAATTTTTCCGATAAAAAAACAAAGCGAATCACAGACGCCGGACTTAAAAAAATCCGTGCAGCCGAATCCGGAATTCAGCTGCGGGAAAACGATAATCATATTACTGTAAAAACAAGAAGAAAATTCAGCTTTTTACCTGCTGCATTTTCAGCCTGTCTGATAATTTTTACGGCATCAGTCCCTGTTGTAATGAAAATGAACAACAGTACAATAACACCCGTATCAGAAAGTTCGGTCAAAACAGAAATTACTGAATCAGACAAATCTGACATCAGTACATACCCGGAAGAAATGACGCCGGATGGAATTAAGGTATTTGAAAAATGCCCTGGTTACGATTTAACTGATATACACTGTGCCGGAAGCAGTATATATGTATCCGCATCAAAATCCCTTAGCAGCTCATATATCAGAACATATGATCCGGAAACCGGTGAAAAATCAAATATTGATTTCTCCGAATATTTATATAATACTAACGGAAGTATTGAAGATTTTTATATCTCAGATGACAATTATCTTTATTTCTGCGGCAGAATCTTAACTGATGATCCAATTAAATATACAGGAATTACAGGCAAATACAATATCAAAACAAAAAAACCTGAAACAATAAATTATACTGATAATAAATCTTTCAAAAAAATAATCAGACTGAACAACAGTGATTATTTCTATTTACTTGATGGCCATAATATAGATATTATGGATGAACAACTTACTATAACCGAATCCAAACCATTACTTGAACCTGCTTTGCAGTTTGCTCTTGATAATTCAGCTATAGAAAACGCCTCTGATTACATGCTTAATCAGGTGGTCTGCGATAAATCTGATAATCTCTATGTTCTTCTGGAGAAAAAACCCGGACCAGGAGAACCTGTTAATCCTGAAACATATTTCATAGTAAAATTTGACAGAGAACTTAATCCGTCATTCGTCATTCCGAACTCTGAACTGAAAAAGGTTTACGGTGAACACGGAACACTTGATTTATCAAACATCTCAAACGGGAGAACAGGGCTGTCCGGATACAAAAATCACATTGGAATAATAGATGAGTTCAAACCTGAAATAAGTGAAGTATATGATATACCTGCGTGTAACTACCAGCTTTATATTGACAGTAATGACACATGCGATATGGTTCTTTATTCGGATTCTGAAATGCAGTTCTGGAATACAGGTGAAGACAAACCTGCTAAAATATATAAAAGAATTGAAGAAAATGATTATATGTTCACCACGGAAATAACAGAAACAGATATATATCATGGCCTGACTCGGATAAACAACGGCATTTTCTACTATCTCCCGCCCGATTGTTATTCGAATTTCGCAATTTATGAAATAAGTCTCTCTGATAATACAAAAGAAAAATATTTTACTGACATTTCAAATTATGCTATAGGCCAAAACGGATATATATATACGGTTGCACCGCATTCGACAACTTTCGGCAACGACTATCATGTTAACCGGGATATTATAAAATTTTATTCCGGGACAACTGAAAAGATTAATGATGAAGAAAATTATTTCAATTCATTTGCAGTCAGTGCAGATAAAAATATTCTGTTTACTTACTTCAACTGTATTACAGATGAAACAGGATATTCCCTTTACTCACCGAAAGGGAAAAAACTATATGATTTTCAGTTACCCGAAGAATTTCAGGGAGAAATCCTCAGCATTAAATCCACAGATTCAGGTGAAAAAATTTATCTGACTGAAAACGAGACAGGCAGGATTTTGTGCTACGGACCTGAAAAAAATGATTTAAGCGAAGTTTCCGGGTTAAATGAAATGATTACAAATCCAGAAGAAAGTCAGTTTTTCAACGTAAAGGCAAACGGAGGAAAGTATGATTTCTGTATTTCTGAATACACTGATGATTATAAACGTTACTACGGATACAATGCGGACACCGGTGAAATCACCTTCCTGTTCGAAGATACTGAAGGACTGGATATTACTGATTTTACTGTAGCTGAAGATGATACAATATACTGTTTATCAGGACAGACAGATACAATTTATTCGATATCCGCAGAGTAATGTAATAATAATCCCCTGTTCAATTTTGGAACGGGGGATTTTTTCAGATTTTCATTGTCTTCGCCATAATCAGTGTCAATAACCCGATTAACACAGAAGCTGCAGTAAAGTCAAACCATATTCCGTTCAGCCCGAAAGCCGGTGCCAGAATAAAAAGAAGAACTGCCGGAAATATAAGAGTGCCGGAAAGAGAAACTATAAACGAACGTACCGGACGGCCAAGTGCTGTAAAATACGAAGAAAAACACATATCAACCCATCCTGCAAGATAAGAAATTTAATAAATCAAGTATTTCTTTGGTGAATTTGTCAATTTATATTTCCTCCTAATTAATAAATCTTCTCCGCACCCCCTTATCAGATAAGCTTATCCCTTACCATCATAAGTGCAAATCCAAGTAAATTCTGCCCTTTCCATTCACTCATATCAAAGCGTCTGTCATCATGCATCGAAAGCCCTATTCCCCACACCTTGTCCTGTACTGCGCATTCCGCAAGTACTGCATTTCCTGTAGAAATAAGTTTCTCCGCAAGTGATTTATTCTGTTGAAATTTCTGAACAAGTCCTTCATAAACAATAACCTGACGCTTTCCATTCCATACGAGGTCATTATAATTTCTGACAGCTCTGCCTAATGCCTTTATTGCTGCAACATCTGATGTGCACAGAATGTCAGCCGCTGTTTTATTGTCGCCAAATTCCTTCGCCTTCATGTACATCATATACTGCTCCATAGACGAGAATCTCACGCCATTCACTTCAAAATCTGATAAATACCAGTTACTTAAAAATCCGTATGCTTCATCAGGATTATGGAATCCTATTACCTCTGCGTCTTTTGATTTTTCCTGCATAATTATTTTGTTAAATACGTCATAGTTAGTTGTATCATTAGTGCAGTAAACAGCAAATTCTATTGTTTTGAAAGCAAATCTGTATTCTTTAATGATATCCGCATATACTTTAGCAACAACATCCGGCGGATTTTTAAATGCACCGCAGCCAAATGCACCGAGAATAATCACATCAGCATTTTCCTGAACCGCAATGTCAAGTATCTTTTTTGCCCTTTTCCTATGCAGTTCTGTAAGTTCATCATTAGTTGGGCTGAATTTTTTTCTGTTTGGTTTAATGCGAAGATCCGGTGCAGCACATGTTAAAACATCTACTGTATACCACTCTGATTCCGGCAGCAAACTGCATTCATTATTATCTTCTTTCAGTACCATAACATCAGGGGTATAAATACAGTCATCACAATATTCTCCGCCCATTTTATGATTTTCAAGAAGTATCCTGTTTTTTCTGTAATAGAGTTCGAATATTTTTGAATCCTTAAGAGAATCTCTCAGTGTACTTATACGACAAAGCGATTCCTCCTGTGCTGACGCACCCATTTCAACACCGCCACCCGGAGTATAGGCTGAGGCGAAATTCAGAACGCAAACTTTATCTTTTCCGTTTATGTATTTTCGTGCGGCTTCAAATGAACGTGATTTTGAAACTGCAATATCTGATTCAGTATCAAAACGATTTTTGTCCACATTTATTGCTGCAGACTCCGGAAAATATTTCTGATTTGAAACAGAATTATTCAAAGCCTTACCAAGCTTTTCATTGTATTTTATTCTTTCCTGTGTATCCTTAAAAATATCAGCATTATGCTGGTTAAAATATTTTTTCGGCATTTTGCTTACCTCCGATTTAGTTGAACTGGATTTTCCCTGCCATATTCTTTTCCTACTGACAAAAACATCACCGTAGATATATAAATATACCTGCGGTGAATTACAAATCTATAAAATTTTTATTTCACATATCCCCACAGGCATTATAGCCAAATAAAAATAATCCCTGTTTTGATTATACAATGTTTTAAACGATATGTCAATTAATCTTTAAAAGTCAAGAAGAACTATATGTGAATTGAATACTGAGTTTTTGAATTATCTATCTGAAAACGGCAGATTCAGTTTATATCATCCACACCGGCACAATGAAATTATCAGAATCCAATGCCGAGAGTTCCGGTCGCATACATATCAGAGCACCTTTTCCTCTTGGTACTGAACCTTTGTCGAGCACAGAAAACGCATTTGTCAGACCTGTAGGAGGATTAACGGAGCGTTTTATCTCCAGTGGGTGAAGTTCACCATCACTCTCAGTAACCATGTCTATTTCTCTGGAATCCTTATCACGGTAATACCAGATCAGACAATCCTTTGCGATATTATGATAGCTTTTCCGTATCTCCGATACTACGTAATTTTCAAGTATGGCTCCGTTTAATGCACCGTTTGCCAGAATTTCAGGAGTACTGTATCTTGTAAGATATGCCACCAGTCCCGTATCAAAGAAATAAAGCTTAGGAGCCTTTATTGTTCGTTTAAGAAGGTTATTTGAATACGGGCGAAGATAAAAAATGATATCTGAACGTTCCAGAACAGAAAGCCACCTTTTTGCAGTTTCATCTGACACTCCTACATCAAGTGCAATATCGTGCACATTAAGTACCTGACCTATACGACAGGCTGCTGCACGGATAAAATCAGAAAAAACTATCTTGTCTACCTTATCAAGCAGCTCGCTCACATCACGTTCTATATATGTCTGCAGATAACTGTTATAAAAAACGTCTCTGTCTGTGTATTTTCCGCTTGCAATTCCGGGAAGAGAACCTTTCCATATACGATTGTATATTTCGTTTAGATCAGCAGGGGTATTTGTTTTCTTTCTTTTTTTAAGATTATCGATTGTTACGGAAAACGCTGTACCCTGACCTTTTCCATATATTTCGTGCTGTGAAAGTGATGACATATGAAGTACAGCTATTCTGCCGGCAAGGGATTCCTGAGCAAGTTCCATCATTCTGAATGCCTGGGAACCGGATAGCCAGAAAGCCCCCGGTTCTGCTCCGTTATCAACAGCAATCTTTATATATGAAAACAACTCCGGAGCGTACTGCACCTCATCAATGAATATCGGCAGGCTGTGCATCTGCATAAACAGTGCCGGATCATTTTTTGCAAGTTTTCGTTCCTCAAGGTCATCCAGAGTAACATACTCCCTGTTCTCGTCAGCCAGATGCTTTAATACTGTAGTTTTCCCCACCTGACGCGGACCGGTTACGAGAATACATGAGTATTCACATGAAAGAGAGTTTATCTTTTCTTCAAGGTCACGTTTTATATATTCCATACTTACCTCCGGCTAAAATTCGATTTAATCTTATTATAGCCGGATCGGTCCTGAATGTCAACATGTATTTATGATTTACTGAACTTTATAATACCAATCCCCCGTTTAACTGTTTAGAAACGGGGAATTTCAGAATTTGGGAATTATTTCCGATAAAGCTTATATTATTACATCCAGTAT
>CAMCOJ010000124.1 GCA_945876405.1 uncultured Ruminococcus sp. | reverse complement strand
ACACAAGGAGTATCGTCGGCAGCGTCAGATGTGTATAAGAGACAGGTACTGTGTTAATGCGGAAGACGATGTTGTATACGGTAAAATGAATATACCATATGCAGAATTTTATTCCGGTGAGGACGTTGGATATGAAGTAGATGCTGTTTCTTCGGCCACGACTACAAAATGGAAGAAAAATGAAGAAGGTGCTTTGTTTGAAGGTACATTCAATCAGGGAAATGAAGACGGAACAGGTACGATTCTTGGTGTAACTTATCCGGTTGCCATTTCAAAAAGTGATCTTGAATCTCTGGGTGAAAGCAATTACAGTTTCACACCTCTGGAAAGTAAACCTGAAGCATACAAAAATGTAACAGTTTCAGAAGGCAGTGTTTCGTTTTCCGGTGTGCAGGACGATACTCCGGAAACTGCATCCGGTTCAGCTGTTAAGCTAAGTACAGCTACAGCGTGGGGCGATTATCTGATAGATGTGGAAAATAAACCGGAAATGGGTGTGATTTACGGGGCTTTGATAAAGACAACCGATGGAAAAACGTACGGTATGCGTCACGAGGAAAATATATGGCGTGGTGAGCTTGCGTGGTCATCAGGTATTGTTATAACTGAGCCTCACGGAAATACTCTGAGCTATAAAAATTTTGAATCGCTTATGGGGGCAACGATTAATGAAGTTGTGTTTATAACAGCGGATGGTTATGTTTCAGTGGAAACGGATACATATGTACCTGTAAAATTTAACAGCGAAATAAAAATAAATGATGCAAATTCAGGTTCGGGCAGTACTTATATGGAACTTAGCGGTATACCTTCTGACTATGATGCGGAGTATGCTGCGGGTGAAGGCTTTAGTGTGAGCGGTACTCAGTTAAACTATACTGATGCAATGCCGGGCAAATATACTCTTACAATCAGCGATAAAAATAAAAAGTATGCTGATCTGTCTTCAGACTTTGTATTATCAACTGATTCAGTTCCGGCAGATTATAATGACGGTTCTGTTATAAAAGCTAAGGATGCTGATGAGAAAGATTATGAAAACTTTATCAAAAATATAACCAAAGTATCTGTTAATGGTACAGAGTATTCAGCTTCCGGTAAAAAATCTGTAAAGATAATCAGAGAAGACGGTACAATTGATTTCAGTGCTGTTTCAGGTGAAAAAAATGTATTTGATGGCAGCGGAAGATATGATTTATCCGTGCAGTCAACCGGATACAATAATTCGCTTGATTTCAGTATTTCTTCAGAAAATGAAAATACAGCACTGGTAACAACTGCTTCAGCTGTTGTAACTGAAGCTGATAAGCAGAATAACACAACTGCAGCAGCAACTACTACTGCTAAAACTGCTTCTGTGAATAAAACTGAGTCCACTCCTAAAACAGGTGTTAAAGGAGTAGCACTTCCGGTTGCGTTACTTGCAGTGTCAGCATTTGTGGCAACTGTACTTAAAAAGAAAAATAACATCTGAAAGGTGAAATAATATGGTTTTCCTCATTGCCCTGATTCTTGCTTTTGCCTTTGCTGCTTTATGCAGCAGGGCATTAAAAAAACACCCGTATATTTTTTATTTTGCAGCAGTAATTCTTACAGTATTTACTGTAATTTATTCCGGTTCAAATCTGCGTTCCGTTCCTGCATTTGTAAATACATATATAGCCGGACTGTTTACAAGAGGTGCTTTTGCAACGGCACTCTGGTGTGTTGTAATGTGGACCGGAGCCATGCCTAACGGTTCCGCTGTGATAAAAAAGTTTATGCCCGTAAGAGGTGAGCTTTCAATTCTTGCAGCTATTCTGACGCTTGGTCATAACATAGGTTTTGGACGTACTTATTTTGTAGGACTGTTTACTGATGCCGGCAAAATGAATACAAGTCAGATAGTCGCAAGTGTACTTACTATTGTTATGCTTATAATAATGATACCGCTGACTGTAATGTCTTTTCCGCAGGTGCGTAGAAAAATGAATGCAAAACTCTGGAAAAAAATACAGCGTACGGCATATATTTTTTACGGATTAATATATATCCATGTGATGGTACTTACCGTCCCTATGGCAAGAGCAGGGCGAGAGGGATATTTTTTCAGTATTATTTTATACAGCATTGTATTTTTAGGATACGCAGTATGCCGTATAAGAAAGTGGTGCATAGTACGTAAAAAATCCGGGAAAATGACAAATCCGGTCTGTGCTGTTATTTTTGCAGCTCTTATTGCAGCGGTTGCGAATAGTTCAAAAAAGGAAGTATCCAGCGCAATTCCTGTCAATAATAATAAACCGGTTCCTGTAACAGTTGTTTCATCTCCAGTGACTGAATCAGAGGTCACAACACTGATAACTACAGTTGCAGCCACATCAACTTCTTCTGTTACCTCTGTAAGTACAGAGGCAGCAACAGAAATATCGGTGACATCCGGTGTAACGGAGACAGAGGAAATCACTGTGGCAGTTAGTGAAGAAACACATCAGAATGAAGAGACTGCTGATTCTCCTGCTCAGGAAGAACAACATGAGGAACCGGAAATAAATGATGTTCCTGTTCAGGAGGAAGAACCTCAGGAACCTGTGTATATTTATAAAAACGGCACATATTCAGCCTCAGCTTATGGCTATGATGGTGAGATACATGTGTCAGTTACAATTGAGAACGATGTTATTACATCCATAACCGGTTATTCAGATGAATCCGATACATGGTATTATGAGTCAGCGCAGGGTTCTGTGATTTCTCAGATAATTGCATCTCAGAGTACAAGCGTTGATGCATATTCCGGAGCAACTTACAGTTCCAATGCAATAATGTCAGCTGTGCAATCAGCACTTGATTCTGCAAGAAACTAAGCAGGCGGTGTACATGAAAAAATTTTTTATACTGGTTTTAATGTTAACAGCAGCAATATCCGGTTGTTCGGAGAAAAAGACAGAACCGGTTTCACGTGATCTGTTTGCTATGGATACTTACATGAATCTTAAAGCTTATGGTGATGACAGTACCCTGTCAGCAATTGATAAAGCAGCTGAAAAAATAATGGAGTTTGAGGAGCTTTTTTCGGTAACTAAAGAAAAAAGTGATATCTGGAATATTAATCATGCAGAAGGTCGCAGGGTAATAGTGAACAAGGAAACTGCCGATATAATAAAAACTTCGGTTCAGATTGGTTCACAAAGTGGTGGTGCTCTGGATGTAACAGTTTATCCTGTATTAAGACAGTGGGGATTTACAACAGGGGAGTATCAGATTCCTGACATTAAAACTCTCGCTTTTCTTCTGGAAAACGTTAATTACAGGAAAATAACAGTTGATGAAAACAGTGTTACAGTTCCAAAAGATGTACAGATTGATCTTGGCGCACTTGCAAAAGGATATACAGGCGACGCAGTTATGAATATTTTCAGGGAAAACGGAATAGAATCTGCAATTGTAAATCTCGGTGGTAATGTGCAGACTCTTGGTAAAAAACCGGATGGTTCAATGTGGAAGGTTGCAATAAGAAATCCTTTTCAGCCGGACACGGAACTTGGAATTGTCCAGGTTTCTGATAAAGCAGTTATAACATCCGGTAATTATGAACGATATTTTATTGGTGAGGACGGAAATTCATACTGTCATATTATTAATCCGTCAACAGGAAAACCGGCACAAAGTGGTATTGTATCCGTAACAATTGTCGGAGAAGAAGGTTTGGTTTGTGACGCACTTTCAACCTGTTTGTTTATCGTCGGATCTGATAAGGCGGAAACCATATGGCGTGAAAGAGAGGACTTTGAAATGATATTTGTCACTGATGACAGAAGAATCTGCTTAACAGAAGGTCTGGAAAAGCTTTTTTCTCCGGGTGATATGTGCAGTGATATGAAAGTTGAAGTGATTTACAGGTGAAGAAAAAAAATATCTGTATATTTGTTTTTATTCTGATTTTTGCCTTAGGGATAATATGCAGTTTGTATCTGTTAAACAGCGAACACGGTGATACAGTAAATATTATTCAGAATGGTGAAATTATATATACCATTGATCTTTCAGCTTCAGAAGACAGGAAGATTGAGGTTGAATATCAAGGCAGAAAAAATATAATTCAGATTTACAATCATCAGATATGCGTTTCGGATGCTGATTGTCCGGACCAGACCTGTATGAAAACCGGATATCTGAAATCAGGTACCATACCGATTGTCTGCCTTCCGAATAAACTGATTATCTCCTATACGGATGATTCAGAGGTGAAATGATATGGATACAAAACGAATGACCCGACTTGCGTTGCTGACGTCAGTGGCGCTGATAATTTTTATTATAGAACTTCATATACCAAATCTTGCTCCTGTTCCCGGAATAAAGCTCGGACTTGCAAATATTATAACAGTTTATGCTATGTATAAATACTCATTTGGAGACACGGCACTTGTAGTATTTACGCGAATACTGCTCGGAACAATTTTCAGTGGAAATATCAGTGCAATTTTTTACAGTATAGGTGGTTCGGTTTTATGCATGTGCGGTATGTTTCTGCTCAGGCGTGTTACTGATGAAAAATATTTATGGATAAGCAGCGTAATCGGTGCTGTTCTGCATAATACAGGTCAGATTATGGTTGCAGTTGTAATGCTAAAAACGACTGCTGTATTTTCATTTTTCCCTTTTCTTCTGATATCAGGATGTATTGCCGGAGCATTTACCGGAATATGTGCACAGATTCTTTGCAGCAGAATTAACCTGTAATTACTGAGGTACATGTGATCATCATCACAGAGGTTTTGATTGAATGATTTTTTCTCTTGCTAAATCCGTAAAAAAATGCTATACTTAATAATAGCTGTAAAGCAGGAACGGAGGAATGTACATGAAAAAACTCAGGCAATCAGGCGAAGATTATCTTGAAACAATTCACATATTAAGTAAGCGCGGAGAGGTTCGTTCTATTGATATTGCCAATGAAATGAATTTATCCAAACCAAGCGTTTCCCGTGCTGTTGGGATTCTAAAGGATGGCGGCTTTATCAGCGTTGATAAAAACGGATATATAACTCTGACTGCAGACGGAAAAAATACAGCTGAAAGTGTTTATGAACGTCATACTGTTCTGACGGAATGGCTTGTGGGAATTGGAGTTGACGAAAAAACTGCAGCAGAGGATGCATGTCGTCTGGAACATAGTTTCAGTGATGAATCTTTTGATAAACTGAAAAAGCACATACAGACCTTTCATAAAAATTAAAACTGACATTATACCGCCGCATAAGTTTTTTTGCGGCGGTATTTTATTGCCTTGCACATTCGATGACTGCGTCATCTCCGTGCAGATTGGCTAATAGTAAACGCAATTTATTTATTGCAAAATACACAGTCTGACGAATCAGGCTGTGTATAAGGTTAATTATTCGGTTTGGTTTAAAATACTCAGCATTTCAGATGGTGTAACGATAAAATCTTTCACAGGATAATGCTTTTATATCTTCATTTTTATCTCCTGTTCTTTCTAACTTCTGCGATTTCGGCATTGATTTCATCAAGTGTCATTTCAGGCACATCAGAAGCTTGTTGTCTTAATTCTTCAAATGCTGCAAGTCCCTCTGCTCTTGTAACTCTTGTTTCGGGCAGAGTAGTTGCGAATGGAATGCCACGAACCATTTTGCTTCTTACCATAAACATTCTGAAAGCAGTAGGAAGATCCATTCCGAGAGCGTTGTAGATTTCACTTACTTCATTTTTTAAATCTCCGTCTACACGAAACTGAACTAAAACCTGATTAGCAGCCATAAAAGCACCTCCTAATTATATGAAAAGTGTATGTGTTTATCTTGCATTTATATTATATCATTATTTGAATGTAATGTCAATTACAGTCGACCTCGATTGCGGATTTAAGGCTGTTTCCGACAGAATTGATGATGAAAATACTGCTGATAATCTTGTTTCGGCTTGTAACGGCAGAAATGTGTTTGAAAAAAATCGCTCTAAAAACTTGAATTAAACTTCATTGTATGATATACTATATTCAGTTAGCAAAAACTAACTGAACGGAGGTGATATAATGAGCGTAGTTGTTGTTGGCGGAAATGACCGTATGGCGACAAGATACAAGGATATATGCGAGGAGTATAACTGTAAGGCAAAGATTTTTACACAGATGCTGTCAGACTTTGACAGAAAGCTGGGGACTCCTGATCTTATGGTTGTATTCACAAATACATGTTCCCATAAGATGTTAAACAGTGTTAACCAGAAATCCAGAAAGCATGATATTCCTGTGGCAAGAATACATAACGCAAGTGCAAGTGCACTGAAAAGTATTTTGAATCAATACTGTAACTGATATATTGAGATTTTATTATTTTAATAAGTAGTTACCTATAAC
>CAMCOJ010000123.1 GCA_945876405.1 uncultured Ruminococcus sp. | reverse complement strand
GATTTCTGCCTGTCTCGTGGGCTCGGAGATGTGTATAAGAGACAGGCCAAGAGCAATTATAAGGCCGGCATTTTCCCTGCTTTTATAAAGTGAAATAATCAGAAGAAGTATAAGAAGAGTATCGGCATTAAGCCCCGGGCCGTTTGAATTTATAAGAGAGTTAAGTTTTTCAGATACACCGCTGAGTGCGCCCTGAATACCCTGGTTATTCATATCAGTCATTTCTCTCATTGCCTTTCATCAGATAAGTTCATTTATCAGCCCGCTCTCCTTAAGAACAGACAGCATATTAATAAGGTTCAGAATTTTTACCGCTTTGTCAACTCTTGTCTGTCTTTCCTCACTCAGATGCGGCTTAAGTGCAAGCAGAAGTGCCGTGTCCTTGTTCCCGGTGTTATCAGAATTAAACAGACTCTGAAGTTTAAGTAAAGCGCCGAAGTCGAAGTCAGGCATATCTTCATCTGAACAGCAGGCTTCGGCATCTCCCTTCTCCTCCTCAGAACCGGTTTCTTTCTTTTCTCCCGAGATTATGTCATAAAGCGACTGGAGCTGCTTTAACCCCTCTTCATCTGACAGCAGAGACTGCAGTTTTTCCGCAATATTCTCCATCGCAGTTCACACTCCAAAAAGTTTATTCCGGATCTTTTCCGGTTATTTTCCTGTACATATCCTTTGCCTGACTGTTAGACATCATATTTTTCAGAGCAGAAGGGTTTTTTATTACCTTCTGAAACTTTGCCGCATCATTCTGATTCATATTTTTCAGAGCCTCATCAAATTTTCCCTCTTCAAGCTGTTTTCTAAGTACCTCAGGTTTCATGTTCAGCTTCCCTGCGGCAATCTTAAGAAGTGCTTCCACGTTTGAATTATTAAATTTTGAATCCATAAATAATACCTCCGTATTTTATTGTATTTTTAAAGCATTCATGGTATAATTTATAGGTTAGGGTTTATCCTGACCATTACTTCTGATAACACGAAAGGAGATTTTCAGCAATGAAAGTAGAAAAGAGAATTGTAATTATGTCAGATTCCCACGGCCAGTTTGGTCCTCTCCAGAAAATAATGGAGATGCAGCCTGATGCAAGCATGTATATACATCTGGGTGACAGCGAAGGCGGCGTCAGCATGCTCCGGAAAAAGTATCCGGAAAAAGAATTTTTCTGTCTGAGAGGAAACTGTGACCACAATTCAGAGCTTCCTGATTCACTTGTTATACCGGTTGATTCCGGTCATCGTATATTTGCTGCCCACGGACACAAACACGCTGTAGGCTTTTCAAGAGATATGATACTTGAAGAGGCAGAAGCAAACAACTGCAATATAGTCCTGTTCGGCCACACACACGAACGTCTGTGTTCATATGACAACGGGGTTTACGTGATTAACCCGGGAAGCTGCTCATGTCCGCGTGACGGTCTTGCACCTTCATTTGCATTTATAGACGTTATCGGAAAGGATCTGTTTGTAAATTCAGTTTCTCTCTGATAAATTTTCCTGTTCGCGCTATAATAATATTATATGAAGCTGAGCAGTTTACTGTTCATACTTTTTACGGAGAAACATCTATGATTAAACAAAAAAATTCATATCTTAAAGTATTCCTGTCCGCCTTCTGCATGTTTTTCCTTATTGTACTCCCTGTTGTAATATACAATAAGGGATATATGACGTACTACGGCGATTTCAATTCACAGCAGCTTCCGTTTCTTAAACATATACACGAATCAGTCAGAAACGGAAATATACTTTGGGACTGGTACACCGACCTCGGCTCCGACTTTATATCGACCTATTCATTTTACCTGCTGGGAAGTCCGTTTTTCTGGCTGATGCTGCTTGTTCCGGAAAGTCTGGTACTGTTTTCAGTTCCGCTGGTACTTTCCCTTAAGTATGCAGTTTCAGCACTTACTTCGTATGCCTATATAAAAAGATTTGTAAAGAGAGACAGTTCGGCTGTAATCGGCTGCTTTCTTTATGCCTTCTCCGGATTTCAGGCTTACAACATATTTTTCAATCATTTTCATGACGTAACAGCACTGTTTCCTCTTATGCTTATTGCCATGGAGGAGCATGTAACAAAAAACCGGAGAGGAATATTTGCCCTGACTGTTGCTCTTATGGCAGTTACAAACTACTTCTTCTTTGCCGGACAGGCGGTATTTCTTATAGTGTACTTCCTGCTGCGTTCACGCTGCCGTGACTTCAGAGTAACTCCGAAAAAATTCATTTCACTGTTTTTTGAAGCATTGCTTGGCACAGCGGCAGCATCATTCATCCTTCTTCCGTCGGCTCTTTCCGTCCTCGGTAACTTCAGAGTATCAAAACATCTGCTTGGCATGGATATGCTTGCTTATTCTGACCGCACACGTATCTGGAGAATAGTACAGAGTTTCTTTATGATTCCTGATTCCCCGGCAAGACCTAATCTTTTCAGCGACGGCACTTCAAAGTGGTCCTCAATAGCCGGATACCTCCCAATGTTTTCAATGGCTGGAGTAATTTCATTTGTCAGAGCAAAACCAGACAAATGGCAGTCACGCCTGATAAAGTTCTGCGTACTCTGTGCCTTTATACCGGTTCTTAACTCAATGTTCTACATGTTCAACTCAGAGTACTACGCAAGATGGCTCTACATGCCCGTGCTGATTATGGCTATGGTTACAGCACAGATTTTTGAACGTACGGACATAAATCCCGTTCCGGGATTCCGGGCATGCACTCTTTTCCTTGCCGCAGTTCTCATCATATCATTCCTTCCGGCAAAGGAAGAGGACACTGTAACATGGGCTGCATTCGGAAAGTACAAGGTGTACCTGTACATCTCACTCGGAATAACGGCGGCATTTCTCATGATCGCAGGATATATTTTCAGCTGCAGAAAAAACAGAAAGAAATATATCCGCAAGGGAATTGTATTTACAGTGGCAGCGTCATTTGTCTCCACTGCAGCTGTATTTTACTTCGGCATCTATGACGGACCGTATCCTGACAGATATATCGCCGCTTCAATTAACGACACTTCTGCTTCCGTAATAATCGACGATGAAGAATTTTTCAGAGCAGACATTTCTGAAAACTGCGACAACTACCCTGTTTTCTGGGGTATCCCTTCAATGAGATGCTTCAACAGCACAGTTTCACCTTCGATTATGGAATTTTACAACTCAATAGGAATAACCCGGGACGTTGCCTCCCGTGCCGATACATCACACTACGCTCTCAGAGGTCTTTTATCGGTAAAATATTATTTCAGCGCAAAGGACGATGAAAACTCCGCCCCTGATATGCCTGCATTCAGTAAAATATCCGACGGTGACCATTTTGAAGTATACGAAAATACTGAATATGTACCGATGGGATTTTCATATGATACATATATAACAGATGAACAGCTCGGAAAAATATCAGAAAAGAAAAAATCAAATGCACTTATGCACTCTGTTCTGCTCACTGAGGAACAGGCAGAAAAATATTCGGATATACTCGAAAAAGCTGAAATATCCGATTCAATGCTTACAAAGAAAACATATCTTTCCGACTGTGAAAAACGCAGAAATTCCTCATGCAGCGAGTTCAGCACCTCAACAAACGGATTTACTGCCAGAATAAAAACGGACAGAAAATCACTGGTATTCTTCAGCGTACCTTTTGACAAGGGCTTTACAGCTTATGTAAACGGCGTTAAAACCGATATCGAAAAGGTTGATAACGGATTTATGGCAGTGGTTGTTCCGGAGGGTGAAAGTGATATCAAATTCAGCTACGTAACATACGGCCTTGAAACCGGAATAAAGATTTCAGCTGCTGCATTTCTGATAATCCTTGTATATACACTGATTCATCTTATCTGCCGCGCATACATATCCGGAAAGTCAGAAAACCTCAGCAAACTTGCCCTTGAAATAGCACCTGATGACCAAACGGCATCCATGGTAATAGTCAAAGACGGCAGCATAGATATTGACCTGCCGAAGGAGGAATAAAAATGCATCTTGATGAAAAAACAAAAGACAGCAGCGTGGTTTACGACGGAAAAATATTTAAAATAAAAAAAGACACTGTTATCCTTGAGGACAACAGCGAAGCTGTAAGAGAATTTGTTGTTCACCACGGCGGTGTATGTGTACTGCCGCTCACGGAAAACAACGAAATACTAATGGTTAAGCAGTACCGTTACCCCCTGGGTGAAGCAACACTTGAAGTACCTGCAGGAAAGCTTAACGGTCCGGGTGAGGATCATTTTGAAGCCGGAAAACGTGAACTGCTTGAAGAAACAGGAGCAGCAGCCGAAAATATAGAATATCTCGGTGAGATTTATCCGATACCTGCCTATACAACAGAGATAATTCATATGTACCTTGCCAGAGGCCTTTCCTTCAGCAGTCAGAATCTCGATGAGGACGAATTCCTTGACGTAGTCAGAATCCCCTTTGAAGAGGCTCTGAAAATGGTCATGGACGGCACAATAAAAGACTCAAAAACAATGATTATCATTATGAAAGCATGGATTATGCTCTCAGGTGAAGGCGACAAATAAAAACTATAACTATAAAAAGGAATGATTCAAATGAAAGAAAGTATACTGGACGGAAAGAAACATATTCATTTTATCGGCATAGGCGGCTCAGGTATGTACCCTCTGGCACAGATACTTCACGCAAAAGGCTACTACCTTACAGGCTCTGACAACAACGAAACCGAAACCCTCGACGCAGTAAGAAAAATGGGCATCCCCGTATTTCTCGGACAGCGTGCCGAAAACATCGAAGGCGCTGACCTCATAGTCCACACCGCAGCCATCATGGCTGACAACCCGGAACTTATTGCCTCAAAGGAAAGCGGTGTACCGGTACTTGAAAGAAGTGAGCTCCTCGGCATCGTTACAAGCTGGTATGAAAATGCAGTCTGTGTATCAGGAACACACGGAAAAACAACCACAACATCAATGATAACACAGATACTCCACACCCAGGGCATCGACATCTCTGCATTTATCGGCGGTAAACTTCCGTGCATAGGCGGCAGCGGAAAGGCCGGCAGCAGTGATATCCTCGTATGCGAAGCCTGCGAATTCGTAGACACATTTCTTAAGCTCTATCCTGACACATCGGTTATCCTAAACATTGACGCTGACCACCTTGACTACTTCAAAACCCTCGACAACATCATTGCCTCATTCAGAAAGTTTGCCGAAAAGACAACCAAAACTCTCATCGTAAATGCTGATGATGCAAACACAATGAAAGCCATTGCCGGTCTCACAAATAAAAACATCATTACCTTCGGTACTGCAGACACATGCGACTACTACCCTGTAAACGTTAAGAAAACGGGTGGTGTTCAGACAACATACGAGCTTATGCACAAGGGTGAAAAACTCTGCGATATCACTCTCAATGTTCCGGGAACACACAACATTCTCAACTCCGTTGCCGCAGCTGCTGCCGCACACAGCGCCGGTGCCTCACCTGAATTCATAGCAAAGGGACTTGAAGAATTCGGCGGAGCAAAGAGAAGATTTGAGATAATCGGTAAGAAGAGGGGCATAACAGTGGCTGATGACTACGCTCACCACCCGGCAGAACTTACAGTGACTCTTAACGCAGCAATGGAAATGGGATTCAACAAAGTATGGGCTGTATTCCAGCCATTTACATTCTCAAGAACATCCCTGCTCCTTGACGACTTTGCAGCAGCGCTTTCAATCCCTGACAAGGCAGTTCTTACAAATATCATGGGTTCCCGTGAAAAAAACACCATAGGAATCTATACAAAGGACCTGGCAGACAAAATTGACGGCTGCATTTACTTTGACAAGGATAAAACAGCTGAACAGACAAATGAATGCAAGCAGGCCGACTTCGACAAGGTCACAGACTTCCTCTGTGAAAACGCTGAAGATGGTGACCTTATCATCACAATGGGCTGCGGCGATGTATACAAGGTTGCAAAGGCTGTTTACAATAAGCTGTAATTCAGCATTTTAAATTTTATACCGAAATAAAGTTTACCCTCGCCAGTGGCGAGGGTAATTCTTTATCATATGGAAATATCCATAATACTTGCATCTAAATCAACGATTTGCGGTTTAGAGAACCATCTGGGCTTAAAAACAATTGTCACTGATATCAAATAACGCTTATCATCTATTGTTATTCTCTCAGCTAAATCATTTCTAAACTGATTTGTAGAATATACATTATTGTTACGATTATAATCATAATCTAAATTCATTATCAAATTACAAAAATGATATTTTTCCTCTGTATTAGAAAAAACAAAATTGTCTTTTGATATAAGTTGCTTAAGGCTTTTACTTAACATATTGTAATCAATATAATTAGTTAAATCATCGATATCGTTACATTCGTAACATAAATCATCTACATAATCATAGCATTCGATACTTTCTAATTTATACAC
>CAMCOJ010000122.1 GCA_945876405.1 uncultured Ruminococcus sp. | reverse complement strand
GCAGCAACAGCTATCCATGCAGTCACTTCTACAGAAGTTAAGGCGTTAAAATACATAACGGATCCGGAAAAAACAGAAAACGGAAGGTATGTTTCCAACTTTGCATGCAGCAATAACCCTGAGAAAGCTGCTGAAAATTTTGAGACTGTACGTGCTAACGGAACCGGACGGACGACAAATTTATCTTTTCATTACTATCAGAGTTTTAATCCCGGAGAAGTCAACGAGGAAGAAGCTCTGGAAATAGGAATCCTTACAGCGGAAAAGTTTCTGAAAGAGCAGTATCAGTACGTTATTGCAGTTCATAATGACAGGAATCATATTCACTGTCATGTTATATTTAATAACACCAATATCTGCAATGGAAAATCATTTGAATCACTGGAAAACAGAGGAGGTCATAAATGGGAAAAACTCAGAGAAGTAAGTGATCAGATTTGCCTTGAACACGGCCTGTCTGTGATTGAAAATGCTGAGCGGGGAAAGGGTAAGTGCTGGTATGAATGGCAGCAGGATAATCTGAAACTCTCATGGAAATCAAGACTCAAACTTGCAATAGATGAATGCGTAATGCAGTCAAAGGATTTTGATGATTTTCTCAGGAGAATGCGCGAAAGAAATATCGAAGTAGTATACAGTCCGGATAAGGTTATTAATCTGAAGTTCCGAATGCCTGATCAGCAGAGATGCAGTCGTGCCAGAACGCTGGGATGGTACTATGAGGTTCCTCAGCTTGTTAAGCGTATACGGATGTTTTCAGAACCGGAAGTAAACTATACCCCGGTAATCAGTTCGGAGAGTAAATATTCAGGTACCAGGTTTGCTGATCTTCATAATATGAAGCTGGCTTCTGATGTTATAAATATGATGTCAGAATACGGAGTAAGCAGCATGGATGAGCTTCATAATCTTGCTCTTACTGAGCATGCAAAACGAAGTCATATAGTAGGTGAACTCAATGAAATTCAGAACCGCATAACTGTAAAATCAGAGCAGATTACGGCTGTAAGAAAGTATGAAAAATATCTTCCTTTTCATGAAGAATACAGGAGTCTTCCATCGGATTCAGCAAAGAAAAAATACGCAAAAAAATACACCTCAGAGCTTGAGGCGTTTGCCGGTTCCAGAGCGACACTTAAGGAGATGTTTCCGGACAGGACCATTGACAGTTCAGAACGTCTGAAGAAGCAGAGAGATGCGCTTATTGAAGAAAGAAACCGGCTGAATAAAGAGTATCAGGAATCAAAAAGCAGGAGCAGAGGGATGGACTACTGCCGCAAGGTTCTTGAGGATTATCTGAGGGCTGAACGTGATGCTCAGGAAAAGAAAAAACAGAAGAACGATCTTGAATAATCATTCTTCTGTTGTATCAGAATTTCCGTGTTCATTATACAGCTTTTCCATGTAGGCTGTGACAGCATTTCTGAAAAATTCATTCATGCTCATTGAGATATCAAGCTCAGAAAGAAACGCCTTTATTTCTTCTTTCTGTCCCTTCTGAAGATATACTTCAACACGGTCATATGCACTGTTACGGAAGTTCATGTTCATCTGATTTCTGGCAACCTTACAGTCGTCGCAGGTGGTACGGTTTGCTCTGCTGCTGTCAAATTCCTTACCGCATTTTTTGCAGACTATTTTGTACATAGAATACTCCTTAAAAACTAATTACTAATCAAAGTATAACATTGATATTTCCGTGTGTCAATTCGAAATAATGTTAACAAAGTGTGAACTCTTAAAATTAGTATTGACAACATGATTTTAATATGATATATTTTAGTTACTAACTAATACCGGTATTAGTTAGTAAGAGATAAAACCAGAAACAAATATCAATATAAAATAAACCGAAAGGAACTGATAAAATGCTTAATTACGCAATGCTAAGCGGAAGACTTACTGCAGATCCGGAATACACACAGACTGACGGAGGTGCAGGCCTTTGCAAATTCTCAATCGCTGTACACAGGCCGAAGAAAAAGGACGGCACAGAACAGGAGCCTGATTTCTTCAACTGCATCGCCTGGAACAGCATGGCTGAGGTAGTATCGAAGTGGTATAAAAAAGGTGACATGATCATCGTTGTCGGCGGTCTGAAAAATCATAAATATACGAAAAACGATGAACAGAGAACAGCAACTCAGGTAGTGGTTAAGGAAATACATTTTGCCGGCGGCGGAGCTAAAAGACCAAAGGAACCGCAGAGACCTGAAATAGACGGAATCAGCAATGTTGATATTGAGGAAATGAACAGAATTTTTGACAGAGAAGACGTACTTTTCTGAAGCAGAAGGGAGCAGAAATGATGAACAATATTTACTGTATAGCCAATCAAAAAGGTGGTGTGGCAAAATCAACCAGCACCATGAATTTAGGTGCAGCACTTGCCGTAAATCATAATAAAAAAGTCCTTTTAATAGACCTGGATCCGCAGTCAAATCTTTCAGAATATCTGAAGTTTGAGCCGGACGGAAAAGGAACTCTGACGAATCTTATTCTTGAGGTTACTTCAAATTCAGTAATTGACTCACAGACGGTATTAAATACAATCAGATACAACGAATTAAACATGGTTTATTACATTCCGAGCGATATAAATCTTGCAAATGCAGAGAGCTTTATGCAGAACACTCTTTCAAGAGAAACAGTGCTGAAAAGAATCCTCTCTGAAGAAGTAACATCTCAGTTTGATTATGTGTTTATTGACTGCCTTCCTTCACTTGGAATCCTTCTTATAAATGCAATGACAGCATCATCTAAAATGATAATTCCGGTACAGACTCAGAAGTTTGCCATGGACGGATTGCAGGCCTTGAATGTGCTTCACAGTCAGATAAGAAACACGATAAATCCTGAACTTAAAATAATGGGGATGCTTCCAACAATGGTAGACAATACACTGGTCAGCAGAAAGGTACTGACCACTTTGAAGGAAACATATGGAGAACTGATTTTTGAAAGTATTATAAGCAAATCCATAGAGGCTGCGAAGTCTACGGAGAGCGGCAGAGCATTATGCCTTTCAAACTGCAAAGTCGGCAGCGAATATGCGTTTTTTGCAGAAGAATTTTTAAGAAAGCAGGGATAATATGAACGGAACTTTTGATCTGGATTTTATGTTAAGTGCAGGCAATGCGGACAATGGATTTAAGCAGATTCCGGTTGATATGCTGGTGCCATATCATAATCATAAATTTACTCTTTATGAAGGTGACAGACTGAATGATATGGTTGAAAGCATAAGAACTAACGGGGTACTTGTTCCTATAGTAGTTCAGTCGGCCGGGAGCGGTAAATATGAGATTCTGATTGGTCACAACAGATGGAATGCTTCGGTTATTGCAGGAAAGAAAACAGTTCCTGCGATAATCAAGCCAGGACTCACAGAAGATGAGGCTGAGATGTATGTCATAGAGTCGAATCTTCTTCAGCGCGGTTTCGATAATCTCAGAATTTCTGAGCAGGCTTCTGTAATAGCAATGCGTTACAGCAAGATGTTTTCAGAAGACAAAAGAAATGAGATCGTCGCAGAGCTTGAAGCACTGCAGGACAGTTCAAAAGTTCCTCAGTCTGTTCCGGTTTCTTCAACAAGAAAAGTCGGTGCAGAATATGCAATGAGCAAGAATTCAGTAGCAAGATTAATCAGAATCAGCAAGCTCTGTGATGAACTTAAAACAGCGATTGATGAGGGCGTAATCTCAATCAGAGCAGGAGTTGAACTCTCGTATCTTGATGATGAATCACAGAAGGCAGTTTCAGAGCTTCTGAAGACAGAAAAAATTGATATGAAAAAAGCTTCGGAAATACGTTCAGCAGCGGGAGAAAACGGCAGTATAGATATAAATTCACTGAAGAATCTGTATCTTGCAAAGTCAAAACCTAAGCAGGAAATATACAAAATACAAAAACATAAAATACGCAGATTCTTTTCTGAAAATGCAAAATCAGAAGAGATAGAGGAAATCATTGAAAGAGCACTTGAGATGTATTTCTCAGGTGCTGAGGAGGGTAAACAGTGAAGATTTTAAATACAGCAGCTGCATTTCTTACAGTAATTACAATAACCGGTGGTGTATATGTTCATGCAGATGAAATAATATCAAAGAAAGAAGCAGTTTCATATATCTGGGAAGATGAATGGAACGGACATGATGATGACGGCACTGTATGGCCGGAAGCTTCCTACAATTATCATCTGCTGGAAAGCTGGGTAGATGAAAACTACGGCAATCCGGATTATAACTGGAGTGATCCCGGTCAGCTTGAATACAGCTACAGTCACTGGTACAGAAATCTGACAGAGAACTGGACATATTTTGATGATGAAGAAGGCGGCTGGTTTATTACTGACGGGAATACAGGAGATAAATATCATTTTGAATTCAGAGACGGTACCTGGTATATGCTGAATGAAACAGGTGAAATACATGATACGTTCGGACCGCACAGCACCATTGATGAAAATGATTCATACAAAGCCGAGCCGACGGTTCCGGACGATGAGGATAATGACGGAAAGGTTATACCTGAGAATCAGGAGGCAGCCCATCAGAAGGCTTCAGAGTGGATTGAAAACAAATCAGGAGATACAGGTTCTGAAGATGCAGTGCCGGCAACAGAAATGTCAGCAGAGGAACAGGAGGACAATACAATGAGCAGTACAGGAAAGAAAGCGTTATACACTATTGCCGCACTGGCGGGAGCAGGTGTAATAGCAGGAATTATTTATAGCGTTAAGAAGAAAGGATGAGTGCATTATGCTTATTTACAGCAAGAGATTTGTTATGAACGAAACAGAGGTGCCGGCTGTGGTGCTTGATACAGATAAAGTTACAGTAACAGAAAATGGTGACAGACAGAAGATTACGAAGTTCTTTACAGACTATGCAAGGTATCATCTCAGATACGTCGCTGAGATAAATCCTGAAAGACTTCAGAGACTTGTTGACGAAGGTAAAATAATTGACTATCTTAATGACCTGGAAGACAGATGCTTTGAAGCTACTGACAGACAGGTGGAGCTCTGGAAGGAAAACGATAAAGAGTATAAGGTTGCTGCTATGAACGATGACATAGTAAAAATGGGTGGAATCCTGAACAACCTTACTGCTATGGCCAAGGAACAGGTAATGAATACTATGGTTTATGTGTGAGGGCAGTTTGATGAAAAAGATCAATTCTGATTTAAGTGTAGCTGAAAAAGAAACAATTATCAGATCCAGAGATGTCAGATACGGAGGTGATTCACATGGAATCACAAGAGGAATGGAGCTGAATCATATTATACTGGATTCAGAAATAACGAAGGAAGAGATAAACTGTTTCAGGAGTAATTACTATAACAGCAAAACTGAACGTAAGAGCTGCGGGCTTCTGATTGAAGATGAAGCATACGAAAAACTTCTTAAGCTTGCATCAGAGTCCGGCAGAACAGCTCCGACAGTTCTCAGAGCGATGCTTTATTACCGGGAAGAGGAAATGCAGTATTCAAAACCGGATATTTTTAAATATTTTGAACCGGATGATACTGCTCCGGTTCCTATAGGTGAATATACTGGAAATATCAGTAATTATATTCGCTCAAGAAGCAGAAAAGCCTTCCTTCAGAAGATGATTCCAGCCGTTTCTATCAGTAAAGTGATATCACTTGTCAGTGATTATCTGCGTAATTTCGGGGATGAGAAGAGCATTAGATCTGTTGATACCATAGAACTGAGAGAAAACAGTTATGCTGTAATTGACGGCTGTATTATCGCTGCCGGCATCAACTGGACGGAAAATAACAGCGATATTTATCGCGCGATAAAGAAAAAGTTCCGGCTGAATGACACGAATGATATAATCTGGATTTGCTTTACTAAGACAGGTTATATCGGCGGGGTTTACAGCGGTGCCGGAATATGTTTTCACAGGGAAAGTATATCAGGGAAAATTATCAAGTCTTCTGCCGAAGAATGGGACGAGTCACTTGTTTTGATTTTCCCGGTTACTCCTCAGATGTTAAATGAAAGAACTACTAAGGACTATATGACCGGTACGGGGAACTGGCTGATTGACAATCATGTTCCGGTTATGGATTATTATAATCACAACTATCATTATTAATGAAGAGAGTGTTAAATATAATGGGCAGTGAATCAGTAAGGTGCCCGCATTGCGGTACTCCTGTAATATGCGATGTGCACACGTATATAAAGTTTGTAAAGAAGAACATAGAAGTACATAAAAGGGGAGTTGATATCATAACTGAACTGGATGAAGCAGCAGAGAGTTTACCGATAATGCATTCCGATGACTATTGTATCTGCTGTGGATTCTATGGAAACATTGCTGAATCAGGAGATGCTGTATACAGTCAGTATCATAAGCTAAGATGCCCTGAGTGTGGGTTACTTGATGAATATTGTCTGTACAGGGAAAACAAATCTGAGGATTACAGGATTATTACCAGAGACGAATGCAAGAAAATAAAAAGAAACAGAAATAAAAATTCAAAAAGAAAAAAGCGTAATGCAATAAAGAAAAAAGGCAGTTTACAAC
>CAMCOJ010000121.1 GCA_945876405.1 uncultured Ruminococcus sp. | reverse complement strand
ATTCCTTTGTGGCTGTTTGCCTGGCCCTGACGTACGGTGAGGACTGCGTTAAGAAGGAGAACACCTGACTTTGCCCAGTTTGTAAGTTCTCCGTGCTTTCCTGTGTTGTCAATTCCAAGTTCATCTTTAATCTCTTTGAAAATATTTTTAAGTGACGGCGGGGGGGCAACTCCTTTTCGCACTGAAAATGACAGACCATGAGCCTGATTTGGTCCGTGATACGGATCCTGACCAAGTATTACAACTTTTACATCAGAGTAGGACGTGTAGCGAAGAGCATTGAAAATATCGTACATATCCGGGTATATAGTCTGTGTCTTGTATTCTTTAATAAGTATTTTTCTGAGATTCTGGTAGTATTCCTTGCTGAATTCATCTTTAAGGAGGGAATCCCATTCATTTTCAAAGTTAATCATATCTGCTCCTATGTATTTCTGAATTTTTCTTATTCGTTTAAAAAAGCTGCTGAGAAGTGATGAGCACTGGTCAGCCATAACACCCGGTATAACTTCCGGTTTATGATTGTACGGCAGATCAAACATTTTCTGAACGGAGAAAACGGAACCGGCCTTGCAGTCATCAGCTCCGTATATAACTCTCTCAATCCGTGAGTTAATAATGGCACCGCAGCACATCGGACAGGGTTCAAGCGTGACGTACAGGTCGCATCCGATAAGCCTCCAGCCTCCAAGCCGGCTGCATGCAAGTTCTATAGCGGTTATCTCTGCATGGGAAAGTGCATTTTTGTCAGTTTCCCTTCTGTTATATCCTTCAGAGATGATTTCTCCAGTATCACGTTTTACAACAACTGCTCCGACTGGTATCTCCCCCATAGCAGCTGCCTTTTCAGCAAGCTCTATGGCTCGTTTCATATACTTTTCCATTACTGTTCAGCCGTCTTTTCATCAGCCTTTTTTCTGCTGTTTATAAATGAAGATGTTTTCGACACGAGAACTTCAGTTCCTACACCGGAAAATCCTGTGAGAAGTATGAAGTAAGGCATGATATACTGTGATTTTCCTTCAAATATCATATGGTACATAAATCCCCCGAGTACAATAAGTATGAGAGAAGAGCAGAAAATATCCTTCTTTTTAAAACATACAAATACCCCTGCAAATGCACTCATATAGATTAGCATCTGGAATACATTCATGTACTCGTAAAGACCTGACCAGCTGTCGCCTGCATTCGTTTCAATAACCTTTGCGGCTAATTTCCCCGGCTCAGCCCCGTTAAATCTGTATACAATGAGGTTAATCCACAGGCAGGCGAATGAAGGCTCATTCCACTGTGAAGTGTTTTTTTCATAGAAGAAGTCGTTTGCATAGGCATAATCGGAGACGAAATATTTAAGCTTTTCCTTAATTGCATTTACTGCAAATTCGGAGGATTTTTTTGTTTCGTAGTTATGATTATAGTGATTTCCCGTGGTGTAGTAGTTACTGTACCAGCCCTTTGCGTTGCAGCCGAGAACACCGTGGGGATCATCAAGACCCATTGCTATGTAACCTGTCATAGGAACAGGTTCGCCAAGCTCTGTTCCGCTTCTTTTTTCGTATAAAAAAGATACCGCAGAGAGAATGTTTACTGAAACAGCGGCCAGTACAGCTATATAGACAAGGTCTGCGATTTTCTTTCTTTTAAGAAATTTTACTGCGGCACATACAATCAGTGCAACCAGTCCGATATAATTGTTTGTTTTTACCATTACAGCCAGTGCCATAAAAATAACTGAGAGAAGCGCAAAAATGTATTTTCTCCTGCTTTCCGTTTCAAAATATTTAATCTCAAAGAGCAGTGCATATATGGTGAATGTAATTCCCGGAATTACAGCGTAGACAAACGTTGTGTAGAGAACCGGCTGAACGGAGAACATCATCGCGATTGCGGAGAAAATCTGCATTCTTTTGTTGTCAAAAAGTTTTCCGATAAGTGTGATAAGCCCTGCATACGCAAGAGCGAGGCAGATAACGTTGATAATCTCAGTATAGATTATCGTATCGCAGAATCTGCTGAAGAGCCGTATCTGTATCTCGTAGAAAAGCACCATTCCAAGCTGGAAAGGATAGTTGCTGAAGTATCTGTCCTCCATAAAGGTATAATTGTTTTCCGCAGCCATATTTGCGGCATTTGCCACGCAGTACTGGTCATTTATCGGTGAGGCCTGTGATGAAATAACCCATATTGTTCCGAGAGTAATTGTTGTGACAGAAAGTAAAGCAGTGAAAAACTTTACTGGTATCTTTTCAAGTTTTGGCATAATAAATGATGATATCAGGAGGACTGCTGCCATATATACTGCATTGAAAATGAAGTTGTCATGATGATAACTTATCCCTTCAAACATTTCAGATGTGTTCGTAAGACGCATGGTATGTATAAAACTTTCAAAAAACAAAAATCCCATTATGATAATCATAAGTACGCATATGAGATTTTTTATATATTTCTCACTTTCCGATATGTTGAATTTTTTCATTACTATTCTCCTGACTGAAATTTTTGACTAACATTATAAGTATACCATGTTTTGTTCCATTTAGCAATAATGATATTTGCCTGAATGCAAATGATTTTCACATTTATTTGACATAGTACTTGTCTGGTGCTAAAATAGTATCTGATAATTTCAGAGAAGGGCGGAATGATTTTGAAAATTATAATTACTGAGGCTGACGGGAACTGTGATATATCTGGTTATATTAAGTATATTTCTTCAGAAAGGCAGGAAAGAGCGGCAAGAATCCGTTCGGACAGGGACAGGGTGCTGAGCGTTACTGCTGAACTTGCGGTACGTAAGGAAATAATTACGGAATTGGGTATGGAAAATCAGGATATTTCATTTGACTACGGGGAACACGGGAAACCGTTTCTTCATGGCAGAGGTGACTTTCATTTTTCATTTTCCCATTCGGGGAAGTATATTGCACTGGTATGCAGCAGAGAAAATGCCGGAATTGATATTGAAAGGAAGGACCGTGGAAATGAAAAAATTGCCCGTAGATATTTTACCGGGGATGAGTACAGCAGGATATACGGGAATACCGGGCAGAATCTGAGCTTTGCGGAAGTGTGGACTTCCAAGGAGGCTTATATTAAATATACCGGTGAAGGACTTTCCCGGGGCCTGAATACATTCAGCGTACTTGATGGTTCAACTGGCTGCAGGTTTGAAAGATTTGATCTCGATGAATATACTGTCACCGTATGTACGGAATCTGAAGATGAGATATACTGCGAAATAATTAAGTCGGAAGAAATTTATGAGTTTTTCAGGAATATATAGAAGAAACCCTGCACGGAGCTTGTCCGGCAGGGTTTAAAAATACTTATAATCAGTTCATTGCGCTTTTGATAGCGTTCATAAGCTCTTCGTATGTTTCGTATGCAGGGAGGTCAGGATTTTCAGCCTTTATGCTGTCAGGACTCTTAAAGAGGAATCCTGCCTTGCTTGCACGGATCATTCCGAGGTCGTTGTGGCTGTCACCGCTTGCGATTGTTTCAAAGCCGATAGACTGGAGCGCCTTGACTGTTGTATACTTTGAATTTTCAACTCGCATTCTGAAACCTGTGATCTCACCGTTTTCAGCAACTTCAAGTGTATTGCAGAAGATAGTAGGGAAACCGAGCTTCTCCATAAGAGGACCGGCAAACTGTGAGAAAGTATCACTGATGATTATTACCTGGCAGATTGAACGGAGCTCATCAAGAAATTCCTTTGCACCCGGCATCGGGTCTATCTTTGCGATAGTATCCTGAATTTCCTTAAGACCAAGTCCGTGTTCCTTAAGAATATTAATTCTGTATTTCATGAGCTTGTCGTAATCAGGTTCCTCACGTGTAGTTCTCTTGAGTTCAGGAATACCGGTTGCTTCAGCAAAGGCAATCCAGATTTCAGGAACGAGTACACCTTCGAGATCGAGACATGTAATATACATAGACATTGTAGAGTCCTCCTGTAAAAAATATGTTTGACTGTACGCATTTGTCTGCGTTCTGTTAGTCAGATTATAGGAAAATTAAATTAATTTTTTCTTTCCCTATAAAATTATATCACAAAGAGGGAGAATAATCAATTTTTGGAGAGAAATTTTTTAGGGGTTTTTTGCATATGCGGAATGTGATATTTTTTGTTATACTGCATATTGATATATTGAATCTGTTATGTTATAATAAACATACATGGATGTATTGGCTATACATAAAACTGTGACAAATGCACAACTGAGTCTTTGCTGTATACTGAATTTTACAAAATATCAAAAAGGGAGTGTGCTGAAAAATGAATTACAGATTTATGATTGATATAGCAGTTGATGCTATAAGAAAAAGATATGACAAGAGACATAACCCTGTCCCGGGGGATACTGTATGTGTAATCTGTGCAGGAAACGGAAATATTTATAAAGGATTTAATGAATATATTACAAGCGGAAATGTATCTCAGAATGTTCATGCTGAGATATCAGCTGTAAAAATGATGCTTGATGAAGGGCAGTCTAAAATAAAAGCTATGATAGTTTACAATTCCTGCAGTGTTTCGCCGCTTCTTCCGTGTAACGGATGCATAGATTATGTTCTTTCACTTAATCCGGAAAACAAAGATACTGTCGTTGTAACTCCGGGCGGAAATATTCTGATAACAGATGTCAGCAAGTTTGCATCCGGAACAGAATGTCAGACACGGCGCAGTGACAGCGGGTTCTGCAGTGTTTATACAAGTATCCCTGAAAGTACGCGGGGAGCGTCGCTTTACACTAATGCACAAGGAACGTTTGCGCCGTCAGGCAGCGGCAGTCCTGTTTCACAGGTTAGTGTTACAAATCCGGGTTCCGTATTTAACGGAGCTGTTCCGGTTCGTGCTAACCAGAAGGGTGTAAACAATATTCTGAAAAACAAGCTCAGCAATATATTAAAAGATGAATAAAATTTGAAAGGATGAGACCATTGGAACGCAGAAAAAAATCCTTTTCAGCACTTAATATTCTTCTGATTGTGCAGCTGATACTTATGTTCGGCATATCAATAGGAGTAACTCAGCTTATAAGCAAAGAGGCTACAAAAAGTTCAGATACTTATATGATGACAATTGCTGAAGAACGGAGCAGGATAATACTTAATTATGTCGAAAATATAAGAAAGACCCTTTCAGAATACAGCCACGCAGGAGAGATACTGAACGTTCTTGAAAATCCTTCAGATGATGAGGCAAGAAGTGCGGCACAGGCGTATACAGAGTCGTTTTCAGGGGATATCGTTAATCTTGAAGGAATTTATGTAAGCGAATGGAATACTCATGTCCTTGCACATACGAACAGCAAGGTTTCAGGTATGACAACACGTTCCGGAGGAGCGCTTGAAGAACTTCAGAAGGCGCTTCTGAATTCAGAAGACGGTATTTTTGAGTCAGGCGTTATTTCTTCACCTGCAAGCGGAAAGCAGATATTGTCTATGTACAAGGTCGTTTTTAACAGTGAAAATTCGCCTGCCGGGATTGTAGGCATCGGAGTTTATACGGATGGGCTTATAAACCTGCTTGATTCATTAAGTGAGCGTGATACGGATAGTTCGTTTTACAGTATGATGGATGCCGCAAATAAAGAATATATATTCTGCAGTGATTCGGGCGTATCTGTAACCGGGGGAAATATTCCGGAACTCATTCTTCTCTGTGACGTATTAAACGGAACAAAGGATAATTCCAGCGGAAAGTTTACATATGAAGCGGATGGCATAAAATATGTATCAATGTATTCATATATGGCTGACAGAGGCTGGATATTTATGATGAATGATACAGAGGATGAGATGTACAGCCTTACCGGCAATATGCGCAGTTATCTGATAATATTCATCATTTTCTGCATTCTGCTTATTGTTATCTTCAATATAATAAACAAAAAGCATGAAGACACTTCACAGCGTCTGAACAAAGTTGTGGAAAAGCAGGAGAAAACCAGAGAAAATCTCAGCAATGCGCTTTTCAGGGATATGCTTACTGACATGAAAAACCGTGTTTCATTTTCAAATGACTTTGAGGAAGGAAAGATAAGCTGTGAAGCTGGTCACGTTTATTATTTTGCCATGTTCAATGTCAGAAGGTTCAGCGAGATAAATATTCTGTACGGAGAAGAGGCCGGAGACATGGTACTGGTCGCAGCTTCGGCTGTACTGAAAAAATGTTTCCCTAATTCCGTGGTTTACAGAACCGGTTCTGATGAATTCTTTGTTGTAACGGAGCGTTCAGGAGGAGATGATGCAAAAGATGTATTTTTCTCAGAACTTAGCCGTGCGGTAAAAAATCTTTCCATGCCGGTAAATATAGGCGACGGGACGATTAATGTTTACTACAGTGTGGCTGCTGCCCGTAAAAGTAATAATATCAATATTTCCGTAATTCCGTCACTTAAAAGCATAATGAACATGAACGAAGCAAACGCTGCATCAGGTAAGGAAATTATTGAACTTGATTCAATCAAATAAAAAACACCCTGCTTTATGCACGGTGTATTTTATCTTCCTATAAACTTATATAATAGTGAGGATGT
>CAMCOJ010000120.1 GCA_945876405.1 uncultured Ruminococcus sp. | reverse complement strand
ATTTCTGCCTGTCTCGTGGGCTCGGAGATGTGTATAAGAGACAGCTTCTGAAGGAGCTTCTGAAAGGAGAGTACGACTATGCGCTTTAATGATGAATACCGAAAAGAAATGAATGACAAAACGCTCAGTGAAGATTTCATAAAAAATCTTGCAGCCAGAATGGCCGATGAAGCCTCAAAAAGTAAAAATACAGATAAAGAAAACACAGAGACAAACAGAGAACAAGAGGAAACAGAAGTAAAGGTAATAGAATACAGAAGGAACAGAACTATGATGAGTGTTAAAATTATAGCAGCTGCATGTGCCGCAGCCGTAATGATTGTTTTCGGAACAACCCTTAAGAACAAACTCCCGAACGAAAATATTTCAGTAACCCCGGACGTACCAGTAACAAAGTTATCAGAACCGGCTGAAACCGGGCAGGTTACATCAGACAATACCGTAACAGAAATATCATCCGAACCTGTTACATCAGTGGAACAGATTACTGAACTCATTCCTGAAACAGCCCTGACTGATCCTGCTGTAACATCAGTGGCTGAAATCACTGAAGAAGTGAGTGTGACAAACCTGCCTGAAACAGAACATGAAGACAGTTACTATCTTGAAAATATCAGTGAGATACTCAGTGCATACCAGCTTATAAACAGCATTCCGGCAGGCGGAATTATGCTGGAAACAGACCAGGAAGATTCCTTCAATGACGACACTGATCAGTATGTAAGAGTTACTGACAGCAGATTCGCAGACCTCAGTGATGTTGACAATTACTTAAGCACATACCTCACTGAAGAATTTGCAGAATCACACAGCTATATAAAGGATTATTTCACAGTACAGAACGATAATCTCTATCTCAGATACAGCCCGAGGGCATACAAGTACATCTGGAATACAGGCATCGCCCCGGAAATCACAGAAAAATCTGAAAATTCATTTACATTTATCCAGGCCTATGAGGTACCCGGTGCAGTTGAATACGCAAAACTTACCATGGTTAAATCAGATGAACACCCTGGCTGGAAGATTGATTCAATTGAAGATATTCCAAACTAAGATATACTAAAATTTCTAAACTCCGCAATGATAAAAAAATCTCCCCGCATTTCAGCGAGGAGATTTTTTTGGTTATAAAGGAAAAATATATTTTTATTCGTCCGAACCCTCGCCCCTTGCGAGAGCTTCAGCCTGCATCTTCTGAATATCTTCGTGCATGGAAAGAACCGGTGCTACGTTCATTTTTCTCATATGTCGGTCAACGTAGTTCTTTGTACATCTGTAAACAACAGGTGAAAGAACAAGCACACCGATAAGGTTAGGCAGCATCATAAGTCCGTTGAATGTATCGGAGAGATCCCAGGCAAGATTTTCACCCATAACAGCGCCGCCGAAAATGGCTGCAACAAAGGCAATCTTGTAAATGATAACGGATTTTTCACCGCAGAGATATTCCATGGCCTTGCTTCCGTAGTGACTCCAGCCGAGTGAGGTGGAAAATGCAAACAGAAGAAGGGCAACAGCTACGAATTTTGAACCGAATGAACCGAATGTATTTTCAAAGGCAAGAGCTACAAGTCCGCCTGTGTTTTCAATGCCGTCAACAACCTTTCCTGTTTCAAGATTTATAAGTCCTGAGGAAAGAACTGAAAATGCGGTAAGTGAGCATACAACAATCGTATCCATGAACACTTCAAAGATACCCCACATACCCTGATGAACCGGTTCCTTTACGTTTGAGTTTGAGTGCACGATAACAGATGAACCAAGACCGGCTTCATTTGAGAATACGCCTCGCTTCATACCGTACTGAACAGCCATCTTCACACCTGAACCTACGATACCGCCGGCTGCCGCCTTCATTCCGAAAGCACCCTTGAATATCGCTGTAAATACAGCACCAAACTGGTCAATATGTAAAACGCAGATCACAATTGTTCCGAGGAGATAGGCAAGCACCATAACAGGTACAATCTTTTCAGTTACTGCAGCGATTCGCTTGATTCCGCCTATGACAACAAGTGCTGCGATAATCATGAGAACTATACCGGTTATATATGCAGGTATGCTGAATGAATCGCGCATATTTGTGGCAATTGTATTTATCTGTGTCATGTTGCCTATACCGAAAGAGGCAAGCAGACAGAAAACGCAGAAAAGCATTGCAAGAACGGAACCTATGACTTTTCCGTGCTTTTTGCTTCCGACACCGTACTTAAGGTAGTACATCGCTCCTCCGCTCCATTCATCCTTGCTGTTCTTTACCCTGTAAAGAATACCAAGCACATTTTCAGAGAAGTTTGTCATCATTCCGAAAAATGCAACCACCCACATCCAGAATATTGAACCCGGACCACCGGTTGCTATAGCTGAAGCAACACCGGCGATATTTCCCGTTCCCACTGTAGCCGCCAGTGCAGTACAGAGGCTCTGAAACTGGGAAATAGACTTGTCGTCCGTATGCTTTGTTATGTGCTTATCCTTAAAAATAGCACCTATAGTACAGCTGACCCACCTCTTAAAATGTGAGACCTGATAAAATTTTGTTAAAACGGTCATAAGAACACCGGTAAAACAAAGAAGAATAAGCGCCGGCCATCCCCAGACAACGCTGTTCACCTTATCGTTTGCAGACTTGACAACCTCCAGAAAAGCTTCCATTGAACTCTATCACTCCTGTTAAATACTATTTTTCTTCGTAAAACGACAACTATCCCGTCTATTATAACACAAAGCCACCTTATTTATCAAGGTGGCTTTGTACTGTTTAAAAGATTTTAATAAAATTTTTATACGATATTTGTTTAATATTCCGTTTATCATTTATCCATATCAATGTATTTCCAGTATCCTTTGAGGTAAACCGCTCCGGATATTACTGTAAGAACTGTGGATATCCATATAAGAATATCACTTATAAGAGAAAACTTTTCAGTTACACCCGCACAGCAGAAGATGAGAATTGCTACAATAGCAACCATGGTAAATGCCGTTTTAAGTTTTCCCCAGATGCCGGCTGCAACTACCACACCCTCGCTGGCTGTTACAAGTCTCAGACCGGATACCATAAATTCTCTTGCAACAATTATGATAAGCGGTACTGCTGACATAAGTCCCTTTTCAACGAAACAGCACAGTGCTGATATTACAAGTACCTTGTCGGCAAGCGGATCAAGAAATTTTCCGAATGTGGTAACAAGATTGTTTTTCCTTGCAATATGCCCGTCCAGTGCATCAGTTACAGATGCGGCTGCAAAAAGGAGAAATGCAATGAGATAATTTCCCGGAACTGCTTCAAGATAGAAGAACAGAATAAAAAACGGTACAAGTATGACTCTTAAGATTGTCAGTTTATTCGGCAGATTCATCTGTTATTACCTCTCCCATAAGATCGTAGTCAAGCGACTCGGTTACAAGAACCTTTACAAACTGACCGACTGCAAGCTGTTCTTCACTGTCAAAGAAAATCTTGCCGTC
This sequence comes from uncultured Ruminococcus sp., assembly GCA_945876405.1. Taxonomy (GTDB): domain Bacteria; phylum Bacillota; class Clostridia; order Oscillospirales; family Ruminococcaceae; genus HUN007. Next base: position 3,092 of record CAMCOJ010000120.1, on the reverse strand, counting down.
TATATCAGGTGCATCGCTCTGTGTTCTTCCGAAATAGCATTCGCCCCACTGGTCAAATCCTTCAACTACAGCCTCAACAGTTTTACCTACCATACGGAGGTTTTTCTGTTCGCTGATAAGCTGCTGCTGTTCCATGATTATCTCTGCACGGTGAGCACGTACTTCCTCATCAACCTGGTCAGGGAGAAGAGCCGCCTTTGTGCCCTCTTCCTCAGAATAAGGGAAACATCCAAGCTTGTCAAATTCAGTTTCCTTAATAAACTCAGCAAGTGAGTTGAACTGTTCCTCTGTTTCTCCCGGGAAACCTGTGATAAGTGTGGTTCTGATTGTGAGTCCCTCAATTCTTTCCCTGAGTTTCTTAAACAGCGCACGAAGCTCTGCCTCGGAACCGCCTCTTCCCATAGCTGCGAGAATCTTTTCATCACTGTGCTGAATCGGAATATCCATATACTTCACGATCTTAGGTTCCGACGCTATAACATCTATAAGCTCATCAGTAATTCTCTCCGGATAGCAGTAGAGAACTCTTATCCATTTGATTCCGTCGATACAGCAGAGCTCTCTGAGCAGTTCAGGGAGTCTTGATTTTCCGTAAAGATCCTCACCGTAGCGGGTTGAGTCCTGAGCCACGACATTTATCTCTGTAACGCCGTTCCCAGCAAGCCAACTCGCTTCCTCAAGCACATCTTCCATCGGAACACTTCTGTACTTTCCTCTTATCGAAGGAATTGCACAGTAACTGCAGCAGTTGCTGCAGCCCTCTGCTATCTTAAGATATGTAAAGAAAGGAAGCGTTGAGATTATTCTCTTTCCTGTAAGTCCCAGTGCCATCTTGTCTTTGAATTCAACAACATGGTCATCTGCAAGAACCCTGTCTATGATATCCACTATGTCGTCATCAGAACCGATTCCGACAACAGCGTCAACATCGTTCTTAAACTCACTTTCAAACTCTTCCTTATATCTCTGTACAAGGCATCCGGTAACTATTATCTTCTTAATCGTTCCCTCTTCCCTGAGCTTTGCAAGTTCAAGAACAGTTTCGATTGCCTCTTCCTTGGCAGACTGTATAAATCCGCATGTGTTTATAACAACAACGTCTGATTTGGCCGGATCTGTAACAAGTTCATATCCGTGTTCACGGATCTTATAAAGCATTCTTTCACTGTCAACAAGGTTTTTTGAACATCCAAGTGACACCATACCGATTTTTACAGGCATGAGAGTAAACCACCTTTTTATTTTTATTCATATTCGTCATAGTCTGCACATTCCATCATGCGGACAGCCTCATTGATATCACTGAAGCTGTACCCTCTGCGGGCAAGTGCATTTTTCATCCTGCGAACCTTGTCAGGATCGTCAAGATATCCGCTGTATTTTTGTCTGATAATCTCACAGATACGCTCTGCTGTACCTTCATCATATGTACTGAGAACCTCAGCTACGAGATCCCTGTCGAGACCTTTTCTGTACATCTCATTTGAAGCACGGTAGTACCCGTACTTCTGTACCTCCATGTACTTTCTCGCAAGGTTTTCCGCATATCTCCGGTCGTTTATCAACCCGAGAGACACGAGTTTATTCAGTACATAATAGCATGTATCCTCGTCATAGTTTTCATTAAGCTTTTTAAAAAGCTCGCTGTAGGAATAGTCACGGTAATCAAGCAGATACAAACCGCGCTCCGTGGCACGGCGTCTGTCGGAAGCAAGCATCATCTCTTCATACCGCTCCGGACTTATTTCCGCACCCGGTCTCAGACCGTAGTCAGCAACTATCTCTTTGTGAAGATAAATTCTGTTTCCGTCTATAAACACTTCCCAGGTACTGCCCTTGTAACGGGCAGCGGAATTTACTGTCACGCTTCTTCACCGGCCGGAGCAAATTCCTCAAAATCGTCATCAGCACTTATTGAAACATCATCATTTGAAACAGGAGATTCCTGTACTGATGAAGAAGCTGCAGCAACCCTTGCTGCTTCACTGAGTTTAGCTTCAACTTTGCTCTTTCTGGAAGCAAGTTCAAGTCTGCGGGCATTTTCCTTTATCTTTTCCTCTATCTCGAGCATGAGATCAGGACTGTTTTTAAGAAGTTCCTTTACGTTGTCACGGCCCTGTCCAAGCTTTGTTTCGTTATAGCTGAACCATGCGCCGCCCTTCTTTACGATATCAAGCTCAACAGCAAGGTCGAGAACCTCTCCGACTCTGGAAATACCCTGACCGTACATAATATCGAATTCGCACTCCTTAAACGGCGGAGCTACCTTATTCTTTACAACCTTGCACTTTGTACGGGCACCGATAACATCAGTTCCGCTCTTAAGTGTCTCGCCCTTTCTTACCTCAATACGTACCGACGAATAGAACTTGAGAGCGCGTCCGCCAGGTGTTGTTTCAGGGTTTCCGTACATAACACCGATCTTTTCACGAACCTGATTGATGAAGATTGCAACGCAGTTCGACTTGGAAATTACTGATGTGAGCTTTCTCATAGCCTGTGACATAAGTCTCGCAAGCTGACCAACGTGAAGGTCACCCATCTCGCCGTCAATCTCTGCCTTTGTTGTCATGGCAGCAACAGAGTCAAGAACAAGAATATCGATAGCGCCTGAGCGTACAAGTGCTTCTGCTATTTCGAGAGCCTGCTCACCGCTGTCAGGCTGGGATACGAGAAGATTGTCTATATCAACGCCGAGAGCACTTGCATATACAGGATCAAGTGCATGTTCAACGTCGATAAAAGCAGCATTGCCGCCCATCTTCTGAGCTTCTGCAACAACGTGAAGAGCTACTGTTGTCTTACCTGAACTTTCAGGTCCGTATATTTCCACTATACGTCCTCTCGGAACACCGCCTATGCCAAGTGCCATGTCAAGTGTCATTGAGCCGGTAGGAATAGCCTCAACATCAAGACTTTTTGTCTGTCCGAGACGCATAACCGCACCGGCACCGTAAGTTTTTTCAATCTGAGCAATGGCCATCTCAAGAGCCTTCTGCTTTTCATCGTTTCCAACAGGTGACTGAAGTGTTTTTTTCTTTATTTCTTTTGCCATACTTTCCTCCAAAAAAATTAATATATTTCTATTATAC
>CAMCOJ010000119.1 GCA_945876405.1 uncultured Ruminococcus sp. | reverse complement strand
ACAGTTATATATATTATCTGACAACTGAAAGGAATGAAAAAATAAATGAACGAAAATCAGAATGAAAGAAAGAGTATTAATCTCTCAAAGGAAACAAATGAAAAGCCACGTGTAAGAGAAGCATATCCTGTTTATAACCACAATGTAAACCAGCAGGAACTGGAACGCAGTGAATACAGAAATTCACCTTCATATCAGTCCTCTCCTCAGCCTCAGAATTATATGGAAGATCCAAAGCCTGCAGTAAACAGATATTCCTCTCCTCAGCCACAGCCTTATCAGAATAATGCAAATCAGCCAGGAAACGATGACCTGAGCCGTTACTATAATTACGCTGACCCTAATCCTCCGCAGCCGGATATTCCACCCGTTGCACCACAGCCGGCAATGCCGCCTGTTCAGCAGAGACCTGTACAGCAGCCTGTATACAATGAACACCAGGGCCTTAAACACTGCAAATACTGCGGAGAGCATATACCGGAAGATGCGGTAGTCTGCACACACTGCGGAAGACAGGTTGAGATGCTCAAAAGAGAAGGAGCCAATCCGCCTGCAAGGAGCGGACAGTATACAGCACCGGTAATGCTTACTCCTGACAGTGACAAGAGCAAGTCTACATCTATAATTCTCGCAGCACTCGGATTCTTCATGTGCGGCGGGATACACAGATTCTATCTCGGCAAGCCAATCTCAGGGCTTTTATATCTTTTCACCGGCGGTTTATGCTGCGTTGGTACGATAATTGACATCATCAGACTTGCAAGCGGCACTTTCAGAGACGGTGCCGGAAGAATTGTAAACAAACAGTAAATATCAGGGTGTTATGATCCTTTAAAAACAGAAATGCAGTTTCTCACAAATATGAGAAACTGCATTTTCTGTTTTTAGTGTATAGAAGTGTCATTTCTCCGTCGGATTGTTTACCGTTCCGATAAAGAGCGGAGTGCCGTTCGTGTCAGAGATGTAGTAAAGGAAAGGTCTGTTTGCATTGAAGGTGTATACAGGATAATCAGGTGCGGGAGCTTCTACTGCCGTGCTTATCATGGTGTACGCAGCGGCTTCGCATCCTGTTTCTGCAACATCAATTACAGCTTCATGGGTGATTTCGTTGACGTATGTGTCAGAGCGGCCATTCTTATCAGGATTAAGAAGTGGTGTTATATCTGCATTATGGAATATTCTCTCTACTCCTAAAGTTTTGGCAACCGGAATAAGGTCGAATTTTGATGATGATGAGAACTTTGGCACTGATGCAGTAACCATGTGAATTTCACCGGTGCTGCTGAAAATGCTGTTCATTGTTTCAGAATTGGAAAGTAATGAACGGACATCTGTGTTTTCTGCTGGAAGAATGAAGTTCATAACGTATCCGTCCCTAAAATCCTTTGAATATTTTATGAAGTCTTCTGTTTCAGTTATCCTTCCTTCTGAAAATCCTTTCATAAATGTGCAGTTTATCTCATCATTACCGTTATAAAATGTACCTTCTGCTGTTGTGTCAAAGATTTTGTCCCAGTTTTCTTTGAAGGTAACTGTATTTATTATTTTAAGTACATTGTCAGGTGAAGGCGTTATCAGTGGTCTGAACTTTCCGGAAGTGTTCTGGTATATCCATTCGGATATTTCACTGCAGTCTGTTCCGCTGTTAAGATCACGTGAGAAAGATGCAGTATAGTAGTAATCAGCAAGATTCTTTAAAACGTCTTCCTCGCAGGTGTATTCATTGTCCACCCATATTGAATTTGCCATTCTGCAGTATCTTTTGAATTCATCAAAGTAGAGTGAAGTGAACAGGTCGTGATTTATTTTTCTCAGTTCATCTTTGTCTGATACATCGAGAAATCCGAGAAGTTCATCAAGCGACTGACCGTCACAGCATTCTGCCAGCACTGAAAATGCCATATAGATGCTGAGCGGAGAGTAAATTCTGTTGCTTCCTCCTTTCTGGTCTTCAGCTGAAAGAATATCATCGGAATATTCTGCAGCAAAGTTTAAAAATCCTGCCTGTACTTCAGGTTCCGGAGCACTGCGGACAATGCCCGGCAGATACGGTTCTGCAAGACTCTGTATGCTGACAGTATCGTCTTCAAGAATTTTATTCTTAAGATGCATCAGATCAATAATATTTATGTTTCCGTCACCGTTAAGGTCGGCAGCAAGTCTGGAAATACCGTTTTCGAAATTTTTCTGACCGATAAGGTATTTTATCTGACTTACAAGGTCTGAAGCACCAGTTTTGCCGTCATTGTTTATATCCCCTGAAAGTACAAATTCATTTCCGTTTTTCTGTGCGAAAAATTCGGCATAGGTATTTACGTTTCCTACAACAGTGATATCCGGATTTATTTTCATTATTTCATCTGTTTTCTCCGGAATCAGAACTGCTTCAAGTTTTGGGCAGTTTTCAAAGGCGTTATCGTTTATTTTAATAAGATTTTCAGGCAGGGCAAGGTATTTTGTGCTTTCACTTGATATTTCATCGATCTCAGCAATAACATGACCTTCTATTTATGACGGAACAGCAATAAATTCACTGTCGGAAGTGATATTTGCCTCTTTTACTGCTGAAAGACTTTCATCATTCATAAGCCTGCTGTATTGAGAATAACCCATGCTCAGAGTCATGCCCTCACAGCTGTATTCATTTCCGTAAGCCAGAGACGATACGCCGTTAAACGAACCGGCTGCAAGTATAAGCGATGTAATAAGTGCTGTTGTTTTTTTGAATTTCATAGATATTCCCCCTTGACTTTATACTGGTTCAGCTTCAAGACCTGAGGCTATGAGGTCTTCTATTTTCAGAAGTTTTTCCTCAGCGTTCAGAAGCTCATCGATAGTATATTCTGTTTCTGATTTGAAAACATAGTCCCCCTTTTTCAGAAAGTCAAAATAATCGTATCCGTAGATTATTACGTCATAGACATATACAGTATATGAATCCGGACTGATTATCCTGTAGTCGCCTGATTCCCCGTGATAAATTCCTGATGAATCCTCTGAAACCGGTGATTTTCTTTCTATGCAGAAAATCTTGTCTGTATATCCCGGAACAAGCTGAAGTTCTGTTTTAAATGGTTCTGCTTCCTCCGGAGATTCGGTTTCCTGAACAGGTTCTGTTTCAGAAAATGCAGTTGTTTCCGGTGATTCGGTTGTTTCGGAACATTCGGTAACAGCAGGTTCGGTCTGAACTTCGCTTTTTTCAGAATAAGCAGGTTTCGTTTCCGGTATTTCCGGTTCATATATATTTATAACCATTTCTTTTGTCACAGGCTGCTGCAGTGTTTCGGCCGATTCTGAAATTTCAGATTTTTCAGTTTCTGTAATTTCTGTTTCTGAAACGGAAGTTGTCAGTGAAACTGTCTGTAAAGTATTTTCAGAAGTAAAAACTGTTTTGTATGTAATCTGAGTAACAGGAGAGAGGTCAGTTTCCTTACTGTTTCTGCTGATTAGTGATGTTCTGCCTGCGTATGCAATTACAGACACAGGTAAAACAAGTGCGGCAGCTGCTGCGGTGCATTTTATAAAAATATTTCTTACGTTTGTACTTTTGTGTATAACTTCTGCTGTATCCGAATCTGACATTATACTTTTTTCTATCTTTTTAAAGTTGTCAGGGGATGTGTTCCGGCATTCAGACCGTATCTGATTTAAAATGTCTTTTTCAGTCATTGTTGTATTCGCCTCCGGATAAGTTTGAGAGTTTCTTTATAGCGTTGCTGTATTTCCAGCGGACTGTACCGCAGGGCTTTCCGGTTATCTTTGATATTTCCTCATGAGAAAATCCGTGAGCATACAGCATTACTATTTCACGCTCTTTTTCGTTTAGGTGACTGAGCATATTTTCAAGCATAATTGAATTGCTTATTCTTTCCCTGAAGTCGTCGGAACATATATTTTCATCAAGTTCTGCAATCCGGTTCTGCTTTTTTATGTACGTCAGCGATATATTTCTTGCAATCTTCATTATCCAGGCCTTTGGGCTGTCCTGCCTGTATTTTGCGGCATTTTTCCATACCGCAATAAAGGTGTCATGAACTATATCCTCTGCATCACTGAACGATTTTGTATACATCAGGGCAAGACCGAATACACTGTCCTTCATTTTTATGTAAAGGGTTCCGAGTGCATCCATGTCCTCCTCACCTGTCCGTCGGATCAAATCGTTAAGAGTTTCTTTCTCTATAGGAATCACCTCGTCTGAAAGCTTTCATATATTATAACATTTCTGATGGGGGAAATGTTTGAATGAATACATAACTTTGGAGACATTTACATAATTGATTAGAGTGATATGTAAGGTTTGAACAAATTACGTGTAAAAATATCCATCGGAAACTGCTGCTTTTTTGACAGCTGTCCTGAGTCAACAAATAAAACTACCATAAAATGAGAAAAAATTACCTCTTAGGGCATTTGCGTTACCTCTTAGGGCGAAACTATAGACATTGAAAAATAAATATGTTAGAATACAGGTGTTGCGCAGCGAAAGAAAAAATGATACAATAGAGAAAGGAAAAATATATTGGGACAGATTGATATAGCTTCAAAAGATATGATGGAGAACAACCGTTATTTTGCGGATGCGGCAAACTATTTTCTGAATGACGGTGAAAGAGTATTTCGTCCGGAGCAGCTGAATGAAATGAATGGAAATCAGATTGTTGTTCTTCAGCAGGATGGTGGAGAGACGATTCCGGCGGGAAACCAGAGATTTCGTGATGTTGTAAAGAGTGTATGTATCAATGGAAAATACAGTGAAATTTTGTGTATAACCGGTTTTGAAAACCAGAGTTCAGTAAACAGAGCTATGCCTGTAAGAGATATGCTTTATGATTCACTTTCGTACACTCAGCAGATAAAGGATATGGCGGATCCGAAATCGGTTCTGCTTTCATCAATGCCCGAAGACAGATATCTTATACCGGTAATAACAATTGTGATTAATATGAGTTCAAAACCGTGGGATCAGCCACTGAATTTATATGAGCTTATAGATCCGGAGCGAAGAGAATATTTAAGATTTATACCGGATTACAAGATAAATCTGATAGATCCGCACATAATGACAGAAGAAGATTTTGACAAATTTGAAACAAATCTTGGTGATGTACTCAGACTGGTAAAGCTTTCGGAAGACAAAAGAGAGCTTACGAAGGTGATAAAAAAGCATAAAGAAAAATACAGCAATATTGATGAAGTAGCAAAAAACTTTTTAGAAGTCTTTACGAAACGACCGCTGATTAAAAATAATGAAGGGGGATACGACATGTATCAGGCATTCGACGAAATAAATCGTGACGTAGAATTTGCAGATGCCTTCAAACGGGCATTTGTAGAAGAAGGTAAAGATGTGTATAGTGCATTCGACGAAATAAATCGTGACGTAGAATTTGCAGATGCTTTCAAACGGGCATTTGTAGAAGAAGGTAAAGATGTGTATAGTGCATTCGACGAAATAAATCGTGACGTAGAATTTGCAGATGCTTTCAAAAAGGCATTTGTGGAAGAAGGTAAAGATATGTATCAGGCTTTGGAAGAACTGAAACAGGTATCGCAGGAAGAAAGAGAGAAAGGAATAAACGATGCTACACTTTCTTTGCTTAGAAATTATATAAATAACAAAAAAGTTTCACCGGAAACTGCTATGGCAGATCTTGGAGTAATAGACGCAGAGAAGGAAAAGTATCTGAAGATTCTTAAAGAAACAAACTAAAAAAATGCCCTCACTTGCTGAAAAAAAGCAGGTGAGGGCTTTGATTTCTTCGCTGATGAAATCAGCCTTAACGCTGAATTTGCCTTCTGAATCATCTGCAAACTTACCGAGGATTCTTGCTGGAGCTGGCTGATCCTTTGCTGAGAGAGCGATAGCAGTTGTACCTTCAAGTACGTTTTCGAGACCTGAGATACCAGCTTCCTTAAGAGCAAAATAAAATAATACCTCTTAGGGCGAAACTATAGACATTGAAAAATAAATATGTTAGAATACAGGTGTTGCACAGCGAAAGAAAAAATGATATAATGGAGAAATGAAAAACATATTGAGACAGATTGATACAGTCTCAAAGAATATGACGAAACGTTATTTTGCAGATGCAGTTTTTAAATGCGAAGTTTGAGTAATATAGAAAAAAGGAGAAAAAATTGAAAAAGAAAATATTTACAGCGGTTCTGTTTATCTTTATGGCAATATTTGTTTTTGAGTTTACTTTTGAAGAACAGGAAAAAGAAGAATACAATAAATTGCTTTACCTTGGAGAGAAACAAGGAGAGACATTTTCTTTGATTGTAAGAGGAAATATTAAATATCAATACGAAGAAATAATTCAATGTCTGGACATATACAATGCCAATATGTATTCTACTGTAATAAAGAACGAAAATTCAGAAAAACAGATAGTTAAATATATTTATGTTAATGATTTTAGTTATTTTCATAATGAAGAATTTTACAACGGACGCTTTTTTAATAAGGATGAAATGGAATCAGATTTATATTTATCAACGGATAATTCAAATGATTCAAATCAAATTGGTGAAATACTGGATTTCTCCGGAAGTGTTAGCTATACTA
>CAMCOJ010000118.1 GCA_945876405.1 uncultured Ruminococcus sp. | reverse complement strand
AGAACAATTTGTCTTGCAGCGGAACGTGGCATTGATGTAAGAATAATAACTCCGTATCTTCCGGATAAAAAACTCGTACACCTTGTTACAAGATCATATTACATGACGATGATAAAATCAGGGGTAAGAATTTATGAATACAGTCCCGGATTTATTCATTCCAAGGCACTGATTTCAGATGATAATTCTGCTGTTATAGGAAGTGCAAATTTTGATTACCGGAGTTTCTACCTGCTTTTTGAAAACAGCGTTATCCTGTATAACTGTTCTGCCGTAGAGCAGATAAAAAATGATTTTGAGAATACATTCAGGGAAAGCAGGGAAATAACAGCTGATTTTTTTTCCGAAATTTCATATTTTGATAAATTTTTCGGAAAAATATTGAAACTTTTCTCGTGCATAATGTAAGAAAATAAATAAAACTATTGAAAAATTTGGTGAATAATGATATAATGAAACTGTGAGTTAGTCAGTTAATATGAGAAAGACTAAAACATATCACAAATATTTAACAGAGAGGAACGGTGTTTATGAAACTTGTATGGGAAGATGTTTACAGTATTTTTGATGATGCATCTCTGTGGGAGAACGGTCATGATATGTACTGGTACAGACTTATGTGGGGTCTTATGGAATATAAAAATATGAACGTATACAGTACTGAAGCTGATAAGGTAAAAGTTGTTTCAAGAGCTTTTGCTATCATAAAAATATACAGGGAATTCATAAACAGATGTTTTGATGATGAGGATATCGCTGAATCATTCGACTCCGCTTCAGATTATATTATGAACTGCCTCTATGACGATGATGATATTCATGATATTTTTACTGCACTTTATGAGGAACTTGGCATTCTTCGTACATTTTACAGCCTGTTTATTACATGCATTGAATTCCGTGACGGGCAGATAAGCTATGCTGATGAAGAAAACTACGATGATTATGACGGGGAATATGATGAATACGAATATGATTGTGAGTTTGATGAAGAAGAGGATCATCACCTGTATGATAATGACAGACTTATAAAAGATTCTGAACCGGAAATTCCTGAAGAATGCTCGGAAGATTTTTACTACAGTTTTGACAGCTATCTGAAGGTTCTTGCCACTTCAACAATGAGTCTTGTAAATGACTTTACTCCTGAAAAAGCGGCCGGATATATTTATATTGCAAGAAATATGAAAAGATAAACAGAAAACGTTCTGCCTTTTGCGACAGAACGTTTTGTTTTAATGAAGACTTTTACAGCTTCTGAAGTCTTTGATTCGAATATTGTAAGCATTTATTGAATCTTCACGGAATGCACACTGCGGATTATCTACCCCGAGTTTTTCCATAAGATATTCGGTAAAGTACGGATTCATAACGAGAAGAGGGCCTACAAGACTTGTTGCAAAGAAATTATTTACATGTATTCCTTCAAGCATGCTCTGCTTGTTTATTCCGTCACCGCGTTCAACAGAACAGAAGAAATTTTTACTGTTGTCACCGTATGTCTGAGTGAACTGGGTTTTAAATCCTAGAATTTCGCGATTCATAAATTTTCCGAGTACAAGTGTGTTATGACGCTCGAAAAGTCTCTGAACAGCATGAAACCTGAAAAGTCCGAGAGCTTCTGTTTTTGATCCATCGTCTTTTTCGATATATTCAAAAAAGATTTCCGGTGCATTGCCAGTGAAAAGCATAACCTTTCCGCTGTCAATTGCATCCCTGAGCTGTTCCTTGTATGGCATCAGTCTTTTTATGATTTTTTCCTGATTTTTTTCGGTACATGCACCCATATAGATCATATCCGGACTTCCTGTTACGAATGCAGGTGTATCGTTTAATGATGTATGTATAAATTCAGCATCCGGAAGGCATTTTTTCAGGTATCTTACATTTCCGGAGTCACCGAACAGGCTGCACTGTTCAGGGAAAAGAATTTCAATCTGCATTATTCATTTTCTCCTTTACTTTTTCTTTTATAATTTCTTTGTAATGATCAGTGTACAGGTCAAAGAAAATATAGGTTGTCTTTATTCCGTCAAGATCAAGAAGCTCTGCGGCATCTTCCTCGTGTTCAGTGAATTTGATTTTTTCGCGTGGAATTCCTGCAATCAGAAGTCTGAGAAGATGATCAGGAGAACGTTTGCCAGCAATGATAATCTGCTTTATATTATCGTTGTCCAGAAATTCAAAGTCGACATCATAAATCCATGCAGTATTCTCTGACGTGGTTTTTCCGTCGAAAAAATCATCCCAGATCATGATAACAGCCGTATCCGGTGTGCTTCTTGCAGTATTGAGTGCATGTGAACAGGCAACAGGATTCTGTCCCTTGGCAAGAATGCACTTGAGAGTCCTTCCGTTTTTTTCATAAGTGTCGAATCTTGATTTGACAACACTGATTTTTCTGAAAGATTCCGAAACCTGTTCATATGAGAGTCCGAAGGTTCTCAGAGCAGCAATTGCGGCGGTAGCATTGTAAAGATTAATTGTATTTTCACAAGGTACATTGTACTCTTCGGTATTTCCGTTTACTGAAATCTTAATGTCAGCTCTTCCGTCAGGTGTGAATGTTCTTTCTGTTGTGTTAAAATCAGGTACAGGCGAACAGAAATCACACTTTGTACACCGTGCTCGTCCTATGTGATTGTATCTTAGAAAATCGTAGGATAAAGGTGAATCGCAGACAGGACATACAGTTATATCCCTGATAATATTATTGTCAATAAGCTGTTCGTTTTCAAAAGCTTCCATTCCGAAATATGTACGCTTGTTGTCTTTTTTCAGAGATGAACTGATCAGGTCGTCAGCGTTAAGAATAAGATGGGTCTGGTCGGGAATATTGCTGTTCAGGATATCGAAGATATATTCAACGTGAGCATTTCTTTTATATGAATCACGTGTCAGGTTAGTGCATATCAGATAGTCCGGATGAATATACGGATAGATTCTTACAGCACTTCTTTCGTCTATTTCGAGTGTACAGTATTTTTTTCGTGGTTTGCCGGAAAGGGTACTGTCTTTAAGGAGAGCGGCCGTGATACCTGTATCTACGTTTCCGCCGAAATTATTGTTTGTGCAGTCATATCCGTTATCTGTAAGAATGTCAAGCAGCATATTGCTGACAGTTGTTTTTCCGTTTGTTCCGGTGACAGCAATAATCTTTTCCGGTTTCTCAAGATACTTAAGGAAATCCGGACAGAGCGTAAGAACTACAGATCCTGGAAAATTTGTAGCTCTTTTTCTGAGTAATTTCAGAAGTTCTATAGTAAGTTTGCCGCATACAAGTGCAAAGTAAAATCTGAATGGTTTTTTCGCCATTATATAGTCAACTCCGTAAAAATGATAATTAAAGCATATCTGAAAAAACATGCATGAAAATATTATATCATTTTTTTTGTGCATTTACAATAGATTTCAGATGAAAAATTGATATCATTTCACTTGATTATTAACATTTTTTGTGATATAATTATTACATATAGTTATCGAAAATAAGGAGAAATACATTATTATGATTATCAAACCTAAAACAAGAGGATTTATATGTACAACTGCTCATCCGGAAGGCTGTAAGAAGTTTGTCTCTGAGCAGATAGAGTATGCCAGAGCACACAAGAGCGGCTTTGCCTGCAAAAAAGTACTTGTAATCGGTGCATCTATGGGATATGGACTTTCATCAAGAATTGCTGCAGCGTATTCTGCGGGTGCTTCAACAATAGGCATTATTTTTGACAAGGAAGGTTCTGAAAAGAAGCCTGCATCAGCCGGCTGGTACAATACAGCTGCTTTTGAAGAGGCTGCACATGATGACGGGCTTTATGCAAAAACAATAAACGGCGATGCTTTTTCCGCAGAGATAAAACAGCAGACGATTGACCTCATTAAAAAGGATTTTGGTAAGGTGGATATGGTTATATACAGTCTTGCTGCACCGAGAAGAACCACTGCAGACGGAACAGTATATTCATCAGTACTTAAGACAACTGAAGGAAACTATACAAACAAGACTATCGATCTCAAGGATAATACAATTCAGGAAGTTACTATTGAGCCGGCTACTGAAGAAGAAGTTCTCCATACTGTAAAAGTAATGGGCGGCGAAGACTGGATGGACTGGATAGATGCACTTGCTGCAGCTGATGCTATTGAAGAAAATGCAGTTACGATTGCATTTTCATATCTTGGTCCTGAGATTACACACCCGATTTATATGAACGGTTCAATAGGACAGGCAAAGAAACACGTGTACGAAACATCAAAGCTTATTTCTGAAAAATATTCAGGAATAAAGGCTTACACATCTGTAAACAAGGCACTTGTTACACAGTCGAGTTCAGCAATTCCTGTTGTACCGCTTTATATATCAATTCTCTTTAAGGTTATGAAGAAAGCAGGAACTCATGAAGGCTGTATTGAGCAGATGACCAGACTTTTTACAGACAAGCTTGCAAATGGTTCAGCTGTAACTGACAGTGATGGTTTCATCAGACTTGATGACTATGAGATGAAGGAAGATATCCAGTCTGAAGTAAAAGAAATATGGAATAATGTAACAACAGAAAACGTTAGCGAATCTGCAGATGTTGATGGTTACTGGAACGACTTTTTTGCACTCTTTGGATTTGGAGCTGAGGGGGTGGATTATGAAGCAGATATCAGTCCCGTTTACGATATTCCTTCATTAAAGAATTAATTTATACAAAAGATTCTTGTATAACTGATATAAGGCGGTGATTGAAATGGGGTCTCAGAAAGTTTCAGATGAGACGAGAACGATATTTGTCGTTGAATCTGAAAAAAATAAAACCAGTTCTTACGCGGAACTGTTTTCGGGCAAATATGACATTATCAAAACAAAAATTGATGATAACTGCATTGATATATTAAAAAAGCATTTTAGTGAGATATCTTTGATCTTTCTTGATGCTTCAGATAAAACCGAAGAAAGTACGGATTTTATAAAGATGGTTAAGTCCGACAGGATGGTACATAATATTCCTGTTATGGTTATTGCCGATGACTCGGTTTCTGATGAGGAAGAGACATTTTTGTCAGTAGGTGCAGCGGGGGTAATTCGCTATTCGTCAAAACCAAATGCGATCTTTCTTCAGGTTTCAAACATTATTGAACTTAAGGAAAATGCAGAAAACGGGAGTATGTCAGAGCTTGATGCACTGACCGGACTGTATACAAGGCAGGCTTTTTTTCGCCATGCTGAAAAAATAATCAGCGAAAATCCTGACTTTAAATTTATCATTACTATTTCTGAGCTGGAAGGGATAAAACTTCTCAACGAGAAAGATGGTAAGCAGGCCGGGGACAGCAAGCTTAAGGCTGTAGCGAACTTTCTGAGAAACAGTGGAGATCCGTGCCTTCTTGCCGGAAGATTTAGCGGTGATCAGTTTGTTGCACTGTTCAGACAGGATGATGATTTTGAGAAGGGTATCAGCATGGATGATGTGAGTGGTGTCCTTGTTACATCACCTTCTGAAGGTGTGGAAGAGGTCAGAATGAGATTCGCGATATACGAAAATGTAGAACATGATGTTCCGGTATCTGTAATTTGCGACCGTGCCTTACTTGCTCTTCAGACTATTCGTGGCAAATACGGCAAACGAATGGCGAAGTATGAAGAAAAACTCTTAATTGAACATGAACGAAAAGAACGGATTGAAGAGTGTATGAGAGAAGCTCTTGAAAACAATCAGTTCAGAGTGTATTATCAGCCAAAGCATGATGCCAATACCGGTGAATTAACCGGAGCAGAAGCACTTATCAGATGGGAACATCCTGAATATGGGTTTATGTCACCGGGAGAGTTTATCCCGATTTTTGAAGACAACGGCTTTATAACAGAAGTCGATAGTTTTGTCTGGAAAAAGACATGCGAAAACCTTCATAAATGGATTGAAAAAGGTTTGGACGTTGTGCCTGTTTCAATAAATGCATCGAAGCTTGATTTTATGCGACCTGATTTTTTTGAGAAGCTTAACAAAGCCTCAACTGAGATGGACGTTCCTTCCGGACTTCTCCATATTGAAGTAACAGAATCACTTTTTTCCGACCAGATAGAAGAACTCGTTGGTATCCTTTCAAAATGCCAGGAAAATGGTTACAAAATAGAACTGGATGATTTTGGCAGTGGATATTCATCACTTAATACACTGAGCATCCTTCCTCTTGATGTGGTAAAGATGGATATGTCTCTGGTAAAGGCCATAACAGATTTTAAGAGTATGCGCGTATTCAGTGCGTGTATCAATCTTGCAAGAAGCCTTGGACTAAAGACTGTATCCGAAGGTGTTGAAACCAAAGAGCAGATGTGGGCTATACGTGAACTCGGAGGGGATGTAATTCAGGGATATTATTATTCCAAACCGCTTTCTGAAGAAGATTTTGAAAAGTATCTCATCACTCATAGATAATTTTTTTGGCACACCTGAGGGTGTGCCTTTCATATGTAATAAAGGGATTTTAATTATTTTGAATCGGTACTCTTAAAAAAGCTAATTTTTTTAAGTTAATTTAAGCAAAAGACTTTATTTCTATATGAAGATATGATATAATAAATCTATAGTAAACGCAATAA
>CAMCOJ010000117.1 GCA_945876405.1 uncultured Ruminococcus sp. | reverse complement strand
GTGTTCTTCAGCTGTGATGATAAGACCAGTCTCTCTGGCAGCCTTGCATACGATATCCCTGTCAAGAGGCTTGATTGTGTGGATATTGATTACTCTTGCACTGATTCCTTCCGCTTCGAGCATCTTAGCTGCTTCAACTGATTCATTTACCATAAGACCTGTTGCGATGATTGTTACATCTGTACCAGCCTTTAATTCAATGCCCTTGCCGATTTCAAACTTATATGTTGCTTCATCGTTGAAAATCGGTGTGGCAAGTCTTCCGAAACGGAGATATACAGGACCTTCATAAGCAGCAGCAGCCTTTACAGCAGCCTTTGCTTCAACTCCGTCAGCCGGATTTATAATTGTCATACCCGGAATGGTTCTCATAAGGGCGATATCTTCGTTGCACTGATGTGTTGCACCGTCTTCACCAACTGAGATACCGGCATGTGTTGCACCTATCTTAACATTAAGATGAGGATAACCGATTGAGTTTCTTACTATTTCAAAAGCACGACCTGCTGCAAACATTGCAAAGCTGCTTGCAAAAGGAATTTTTCCTGATGCTGCAAGACCGGCTGCAACACCCATCATATTTGCTTCTGCAATACCGCAGTCAAAAAATCTTTCAGGAAATGCCTTCTTGAACATTACTGTCTTTGTAGCTTCTGCAAGGTCAGCATCAAGTACAACGAGGTTGTCACATTCTTCAGCAAGTTCCTTTAATGCTTCACCGTAGCTTTCACGTGTAGCCTTCTTTATTACATCTGCCATGATAATTTTCTCCTGTCTTTTAAGCGTTGAGTTCATCAATACGTGCATTTAACTCTGCCATTGCCTGGTCATACTGTTCCTTGTTAGGTGCTGTACCATGCCATGAGCACTTGTCTTCCATAAATGAAACACCCTTGCCCTTGATACTCTTCTGAACAATCACAACCGGCTTTCCTGAAATCTTTTCAGCTTCATCAAAAGCCTTTTCAATTGAGTCAAAATCATGTGCGTCCATTGTTATTACATGCCAGCCAAAAGCTGCAAACTTGTCTGTAATTGGTTCCGGTGAACATACTTCCGTAATCTTGCCGTCAATCTGGAGACCGTTGTTATCAACAATTGCAAGAAGGTTATCAAGCTTGTAGTGTGCTGCAAACATTGCTGCTTCCCAGACCTGTCCTTCTTCAATCTCACCGTCACCGAGAATTGTGTATACCTTGTAGTCAGCGTTGTCAATTTTACCTGCAAGAGCTATACCGCATGCAACTGATATCCCCTGTCCGAGTGAACCGCTGCTCATATCAACACCAGGGATATGAATGCATGGATGTCCCTGAAGAAGTGCACCGATATGTCTGAGTGACTTCAGTTCTTCCTTAGGGAAAAAGCCTTTTTCTGCAAGTACTGAATAAAGTGCAGGTGCTGTATGTCCCTTTGAAAGTACAAGTCTGTCTCTATCCTTCATGTCAGGATCCGCAGGGTTTACGTTCATCTTAACCGTATACAGATAAGTGAGCAGATCAGCTATTGAGAGTGAACCGCCCGGATGACCGGACTTAGCGTTGAATGTGCCCTCAATAATGCCCATTCTTACTTTTGCAGCAGTTATTTCAAGCTGCTTTCTGATAGTAGAGTCCATAAGTATCTCCTCCGTTAAAAATTAGATTTTTTTATCTTGTCCAGTACTTCGGTAAAGTATTCAGGAAGCGGACTGTCAAATTCCATATATTCATCAGTTACAGGATGAATAAATCCGATTTTTCTGGCATGAAGGCACTGGCCTTCTATACCTTTGTACGCAGTTCCGTAAACATCATCACCAAAAACAGGATGTCCTATGTATTTCATGTGAACACGAATCTGATGTGTTCTGCCGGTTTCAAGCCTAAGTCTTACATGAGCGTATCTTTCATACTGCTCAATGACAGTATAGTGAGTAACTGCTTCCTTTGAATTGAGATCTGTGACGCACATTTTTTTTCTGTCCGTCTTATGTCTTCCTATGGGAGCATTCACTGTTCCGGATACCTCCTTAAGTCTTCCGCAAACAACCGCTTCATACTCCCTGGTAAAAGAGTGTTCCTTTATCTGAAGAGCAAGTTTATTATGAGAGCAGTCATTTTTGGCTACTATAAGCAGTCCGCTCGTATTTTTATCAATCCGGTGTACTATCCCGGGACGAATTACACCGTTTATTGAGGAGAGTCTGCCTTCACAGTGATACATCAGTGCATTTACAAGTGTTCCGCTGTAATTTCCGGCTGCCGGATGAACCACCATACCTTTCGGTTTGTTTACTACAAGAAGATCCTCGTCCTCATAAACTATGTCAATCGGAATATTTTCAGGTTCCGCCGAAAGAACAACCGGTTCCGGAATAACAATCTCTATAATGTCACCGGTATTTGTGCGGCAGTTCTTAACAACAGTCTTCCCGTTCACTTTGACAGTGCCCTCGGATATCATTTTCTGAACAGCACTTCTTGTAAGGCCAGGAACTTTTTCAGAAACCCATTTGTCTATCCTCTGTGATGCTTCCGCAGCGGACACAGTTTCTGTAATCATTCCGCTATGCATCTGCATGTTCTCCTTTTTTTGCCTCGTTTTTTTCATGGAAAAACAACACATAAACCATAAGCAAAGCTATACCGACTGTCACACAGATATCCGCGAAGTTAAATATAGCAAATCTGAAAAGTCTGACTTCGATATAATCAACCACATATCCTATTCTTACTCTGTCTATCAGATTGCCTATTCCTCCGCTTATAACCATAGCTGACAGCACCATAGCCGGTTTTGAGGTACGAAAATTTTTTATAACATACACAGCAAATATAACAAGAGCAAGTGATGCAAATCCTATGGTAAACCATTGCTTTCCGCTCATAATACTGAAGGCAGCACCCGTGTTTTCCGTATAGGTAAGATTAACTATCTCATTTCCTGCTATCTTTATAAATTCTCTTGATGCCCCGCCTGAAAGTTCATTAACAGCCCATACTTTAATAAGCTGATCTGCAGCAACAAGAACTGCTGTAATTATTATCATACAAATTATCATATGTTCACCTGTATATCTTCATCTGGAAAAACAAGCCTGCCGCTATGATTATTTAAACGGCAGGCCTGTCTGCTGAATTTATTTTATAACTGATGCACAGCGGGCACAAAGTGTCGGATGATCCTTATCGCTGCCTACTGTTTCTGAGTAAGTCCAGCATCTTTCGCACTTTTCACCATTAGCCTTGCTTACTGTTACAGTAATATCTGCAGCTGAACCTGATGCTCCAAGAGTTGCTGCATCAAATTCTCCGTTTCCTTCTGCAAATGCCTTAACACCTGAAACGATAAATATCTCAGCAAGTTCATCAACGAAGCCGTTAATTTTGTCGAATGACTTTCCGCAGTAAAGGTCAATTTCTGCCTCAAGTGATTTTCCGACTATCTTTTCATTTCGCTTGATTTCAAGAGCCTTGTTTACTGACTGACGAAGGTCGTAGATAAGTGTCCACTTTTCTTCAAAGTCAGCATCAACAGCAATATTGCTCTTTTCCGGCATCTGATTAAGGAAGATGCTATCCTTGTCATCAGAAGAAGTATGCGGCATATATGACCAGATTTCTTCTGCAGTAAATGAAATAATCGGAGCTGCAAGTCTGGCAACTGCACTGAGTATGCGGTACATGGTTGTCTGAGCTGCACGTCTCTTTACTGAATCTTCCTTTTCACAGTAAAGTCTGTCCTTGATAATGTCAAGATAGAAGTTAGACATATCAGTTACGCAGAAGTTGTGTATTGCATGGAAAGCAATATGGAAATCAAATTCGCTGTATCCTTCATTTACCTTGTCAATAAGAGCATCAAGGCGAACAAGAGCCCACTTGTCGAGTTCTGTAAGCTGATCATCTGATACAGAATCCTTTTCAGGATCGAATCCGCTGCCGTTTCCAAGGTTGCCAAGGATGTATCTTGCTGTGTTTCTTATTTTCTTGTATGCTTCTGAGAGCTGTTTTATTATATTCTGGGAAATTCTGATATCCGAATGATAGTCTGATGATGCAACCCAGAGTCTGAGGATATCTGCACCATAAACATCAGTAATTTCGTTTGGAGCAATACCGTTGCCGAGAGACTTATGCATTGTCTTGCCTTCTCCGTCAACAACCCAGCCGTGAGTACATACCGCCTTGTAAGGTGCAGAGCCCTTGTAAACAACTGATGTGAGGAGTGATGACTGGAACCAGCCTCTGTACTGGTCAGCGCCTTCAAGGTAAAGGTCTGCAGGCCATGTAAGACCGTCATGCTGTTCCATAACTGCTGTATGTGAAACGCCGCTGTCAAACCATACGTCCATGATGTCATATTCTTTTGTGAATTCTCCGCATCCGCATTCACACTTAACAGTTGAAGGGATAAATTCGGAAACTTCCTTTGTCCACCATGAATCTGCGCCTTCTTCTCTGAACATTTCGGAGATTGCCTTTATTGTTTCATCTGTAACAACCGGCTTTCCGCAGTCCTTACAGTATATAATCGGGATAGGAACGCCCCATGTTCTCTGACGTGAGATACACCAGTCAGATCTGTCACGAACCATGCCCTTTATTCTGTCTTCGCCCCAGCCAGGAATCCATTTTACACTTTCGATTGCCTTTACAGCTTCATCTCTGAATCCGTTTACTGAACAGAACCACTGTTCTGTTGCACGGTAAATAATCGGGCTGTTACATCTCCAGCAGTGCGGATACTGATGAACTATCTTCTGACTTGCAAGAAGAGCACCTGTTTCTTCAAGTTTCTTTGCAATAGCCTTGTTGGCAGTATCTGTGTCCATGCCTTCGAATTCACCTGCTTCAGCAGTCTGCTTACCCTTTGCGTCAACACATACCAGTATGCCGATATCATCATAGTTCTTGCAGACTTCAAAGTCTTCAACACCGTAGCCAGGAGCCGTATGAACACATCCTGTACCGCTTTCGAGAGTTACATGGTCACCGACAATAACAGGTGAAAGTCTGTCATAGAGAGGGTGCTTTGTCTTCATGTGTTCAAGTTCAGCACCTCTGAAAAGACCTGTTGTACTGTATTCTGAAATACCTGCAGCTTCCATGGTTGTGCTGACAAGTTCATTTGCCATCACGTAGTACTCATCGCCGACCTGTACAAGAGTATAGTCATATTCAGGTCCGAGACAAACTGCAAGGTTACCAGGAATTGTCCATGTTGTTGTTGTCCAGATAACAAAGAATACTTTTGAAAGATCAAGACCCATTGCAGTGAACATGCCCTTGTCATCTGTTACATTGAACTTAACGTAAATTGACTGACACGGATCATTTGAATATTCTATTTCTGCTTCGGCAAGTGCTGTATTACAGTCAGGACACCAGTAAACCGGCTTAAGTCCCTTGTACATATAGCCGTCCTTAGCCATCTTTCCGAATACTTCAATCTGTCTTGCTTCATATTCTTTCTTAAGTGTAAGATAAGGATCGTCATAATCACCGAGTGAGCCAAGACGCTTGAACTGTTTCATCTGGTTATTAACATGTGTCATGGCAAAGTCACGGCAGTGCTTTCTGAGTTCTACCGGAGGAATAGCTCCGTTTTCAACTCCTATTTCCTTCATGGCCTTAAGCTCGATAGGAAGTCCGTGTGTATCCCAGCCTGGTACATACGGTGCGCAGAAACCGCTCATATTCTTGTACTTAACAATAAAATCCTTAAGAATCTTGTTAAGAGCTGTACCAAGATGTATCTCACCGTTCGCATACGGCGGACCGTCATGGAGAATGTAGCGAGGCTTGTCCTTGTTCTTCTCAATCATCTTGTAATAAAGTCTTTCTGATTCCCACTTTTCAAGTGTTACAGGTTCTTTGGAAGGCAGATTTCCTCTCATAGGAAAGTCTGTCTTTGGTAAGTTCAGAGTATTGTTGTAATCCTGAGCCATTATATCTATCTTCCTTTGCTTATTATTTACTTATTGTTCTGCTGACCAAACTGAAGTTCGGAATATTTTCCGTCACTTCCGCCTATAATCGGAATTGACTGTGTTCTGAAC
Organism: uncultured Ruminococcus sp.; assembly: GCA_945876405.1. Lineage (GTDB taxonomy): Bacteria > Bacillota > Clostridia > Oscillospirales > Ruminococcaceae > HUN007. Next base: position 545 of record CAMCOJ010000117.1, on the reverse strand, counting down.
GGATCAGGCTTTTCCTCAGCAGGCTGTTCAGAAGCAGCAGGAATTGAGGCCGTTACATAAGGTGCCTTGATCTCTGCTGTTTCTTCTTTGATTTCTTCAGGTTCTTCAATTTCGCAGAAATCATCATCATCATCTGACTGAGGAAGTGATGAAATCATTTCGAGATGTGACTTGTATACATCAAAAAGATTCTTCTTGAATCCGGAAACCTGTTTCTGAAGATATGCAAGGTTTTTCTGTTCTCTCTTCAGTTCATCCTTAACTGCATCAATAGCTTTCTTTGTATCCAGGGTTGCTTCGTTAACCATTCTGTCACTTTCAAGCTTTGCATTTCTGAGCATCTCCTCAGCCTTCTCACTTGCTTCCGTAACAACACGGTGTCCTTCCTTCTGAGCGAAAAGAAGGGCATCCTTTACTGCTTCCTCGTCTTTTCTGTATTCTCTTACTTTATCAGCAAGAACCTGAAGCTTGGCATTTATATCCTCGTTATCCTTTTCAACTGTCTCTTATACACATCTGACGCTGCCGACGATACTCCTTGTGTA
>CAMCOJ010000116.1 GCA_945876405.1 uncultured Ruminococcus sp. | reverse complement strand
CTGACTTCGGCTTTGAAATGTCGGATAAAAAATCGGTGGAAGGCGGAACACCTACTGAAAATGCCGACACTACACTTAAGATTCTCTCAGGAACTCTTAAGGGACCGAAGAGAAATATAGTTATCATGAACGCAGCTGCTGCACTTTATACAGCAGGAAAAACTGAATCTCTTATGGAAGGCGTTAAACTTGCTGAAAACGCCATTGATTCCGGAAAGGCTCTTGAAAAACTCAATCAGCTTATCAAACTCACAAACGGAGGAACAGTCTGATGATTCTTGATGATATTATCGAAAAGAGAAAAATTCAGCTTTTACGTGAAAAATCAGAAATTTCACCGGAGGAAATGAAAAAGGCAGCACTTTCCTGCACCCGAAAAACTCTGAACTTCAGAGATGCTCTTAACGCTCCGGGAATAAGCATTATTTCAGAAGTGAAAAAGGCTTCGCCCTCAAAGAAAGTAATCTGCGAGGACTTTCACCCGGCTGAACAGGCTGTAAAATATGAAAAAGCCGGTGCCTCGGCAATCTCATGTCTGACCGAGGAATTCTATTTTCAGGGCAGCAGCAGATATCTTAAAGAAATACGCGAAAAAGTTAATCTTCCTATTCTTAGAAAAGACTTTATCATTGATGAATATCAGATATATGAAGCAAAGGTTATCGGTGCCGACGCAGTTCTTCTGATATCTGCAATACTTGATACCGAAACAATAATAAAATTCATGGATACAGCAAAGTCTCTGGAACTAAACTGCCTCTGCGAAATACACAATGAAGATGAACTAAGAAACCTCCTTCCTGCAAAGCCTGATATAATAGGCATAAACAACAGGAATCTTAAAACATTTGATGTCAGACTGAAAACCACCGGAGAACTAGCCGCAAAGCTGCCTGAAGGCTGTACAGTTGTCTCGGAAAGCGGAATAAGTACCAGTGAAGATATGAAGCTTCTCCGTTCCTACGGAGCTGATGCTGTACTTATAGGTGAAACTCTTATGAGAGCAGAGAATGTTGAAGAAAAGATTGCAGAACTCAGAAGAGGGATAATATGAAGTTAAAATTCTGCGGTATCAGAAGAAAACAGGACGCCGAATATGTAAACATCACCTTGCCTGACTATGTCGGATTTGTTTTTGCACCTTCACGAAGGTATATTTCTCCGGAAGATGCTGCTGAATTATCAGAGATAATACGTCCTGAAATAAAAAAAGCCGGAGTTTTTGTAAATGAATCACAGGAAAATATAATGAACACAGTACACACAGCAAAACTTGACATTATACAGCTTCACGGAGATGAAAATGAAGAATTTATTAATTCTCTCAGAAAAATAACAGACTGTGAAATCTGGAAGGCTGTGAGAGTCAGAGATTCCGGTGATATACAGAAAGCAGACATGATGCAGGCAGACAAACTCCTGCTCGACAGTTTTTCTGTATCACAATACGGCGGAACAGGCAAAACAGCTGACTGGAATATTATAAAGAATACCACAATTAAAACTCCGTTCTTCATTGCCGGAGGACTTAATGAACAGAACATTCTGTCAGCTGTGTCGGAACTTTCACCGTTCGGACTTGACATATCCGGAGGAATAGAAACTGAAGGAACAAAAAATTTAAATAAAATGAAAAAAATAACTGATTTACTTGAAAGGAATGATTATTAAAATGTCACAGGAAAAAGGCAGATTTGGTAAATTCGGAGGACAGTATGTCCCTGAAACCGTTATGCATGCCGTTGAGGAACTTGACAAGGCATACAACAAATACATCAATGATCCTGAATTCATAAACGAACTCAGAACTCTCTACAGAGACTATGCATCAAGACCTTCAATGCTCTACTATGCAGACAAGATGACAAAGGATCTCGGAGGTCCGAAGATTTACTTCAAAAGAGAAGATCTCAACCACACAGGCTCACACAAGATAAACAACGTTCTTGGTCAGCTTCTCCTTGCAAAGAAAATGGGCAAAAAAAGAGTAATAGCTGAAACAGGTGCCGGTCAGCACGGCGTTGCCACAGCTACTGTAGCCGCTCTTATGGGCCTTGAATGTCAGGTATACATGGGACGTGAGGATACAGAGAGACAGTCTCTTAACGTTTACAGAATGCAGCTTCTGGGTGCTTCAGTTACTCCGGTTGACAGCGGTACAAAAACTCTTAAGGACGCAATAAATGAAGCCATGAGAGACTGGGCTGCAAATTCTGAAAATACATTTTACTGTATAGGCTCTGTAATGGGTCCTTATCCGTATCCGGAAATGGTAAGAAACTTCCAGAAGATTATTTCAGAAGAAGCAAGGGCACAGATACTTGAAAAGGAAGGAAGACTTCCTGATGCAGTTGTAGCTTGTGTTGGCGGCGGTTCAAACGCCATGGGTATGTTCTACAACTTCATTCCTGATAAGGAAGTGAGACTCATCGGTGCCGAAGCTGCCGGCAAGGGTGTGGATACTGCTCTCCATGCAGCAACTATGACAAAGGGTTCAGTTGGTATTTTCCACGGAATGAAATCTCTCTTCCTTCAGAATGAAGAAGGTCAGATTGATCCGGTATACTCAATTTCGGCCGGTCTTGACTATCCTGGTGTAGGACCTGAACACGCAAATCTGTTTGAAACAGGCCGTGCGGAATATGTGGATATAACTGACGAGGAAGCAGTATGCGCATTTGAATACCTGTCTAAAACGGAAGGCATTATTCCTGCCATAGAGTCATCTCATGCTGTTGCTGCTGCTATAAAGGAAGCAAAGAAGATGACTAAGGACCAGATTATGATAGTATGTCTCTCAGGACGCGGAGACAAGGACGTTTATTCAATAGCTAAGTACAGAGGAGTTAATATAGATGAACAATAGAATTGAAACACGCCTTGCAGAACTCAAGGCACAGAACAGAAAAGCACTTGTTACATACATAACAGCAGGCTGTGGCGGATATGAACAGACTGAGGATGCCGTACTTGCAATGGACAAAGCCGGAGCAGACATAATCGAAATCGGTGTTCCTTTCTCAGACCCTGTCGCAGAAGGTCCGATAATTCAGGAAGCAAGCCTTAAGGCTCTTGAAAGAAACACAACACTTGCAGGAACATTTGAGATGGTAAAGAGAATCAGAAAAAGTACAGATATGCCTCTCCTCCTTATGCTCTATGTGAATACAGTTTTCAGGTATGGCACAGAAAAATTTTTCAGCCAGTGTAAGGAAAGCGGCATCGATGGTGTAATAATCCCTGATCTTCCTTACGAAGAATATGATGAAATAAAAGAAGACGCAGACAAAAACGGCATTATATCAATAAGCCTTGTTACTCCTGTTTCATTCGGCAGAATAGAGAAAATTGCTGCTTCAGCAAGAGGTTTCCTCTACTGCGTATCATCAACCGGCGTAACCGGCGTAAGAGAACACCTCGACACTGACTTCACTTCATTCTTTGAAAATGTAAACAAATACTCAAAAATTCCTAATATCCTCGGCTTCGGCATCTCCACCCCTGAACAGGTCCGCGATCTGAAACAGTACGCCGACGGCGTAATCACAGGCAGTGCTGTAGTCCGTCTCATAGACGAAAACAACAGAGCCGAATCCACAAAGAAAATATCAGAATTCACAGCATCATTAAGAGACGCCCTGGACAATTAACGCGAAGGTGCAGGGCGACCGCAAAGCCCTGCAAAAAATAAACAAAAACAAACTGCAAAAACGGCTCATCTTCAATTTACAAAAGATGAGCCGTTTTATTTATATAAAAATCAAATTTTACTTGCTGTACCCCTGCGGATTATTCCTCTGCCAGTTCCACAAATCCCTGCACATATCCTCAAGATTCTTCTCCGTCTTCCATCCAAGCACCTTCAGTGCCTTATCCGCATTCGCATAACTCTCCGGAAGATCCCCTGCTCTTCTCTGGCCGTACTCATACTTAATCTTAATATCATTAGCCTTCTCAAAAGCAGTAACAATCTCAGTAACACTGTACGGCGTACCCGTGCCAAGATTAAATACCTCAACACCCTTATTCTTCACAACATATTCCACAGCCTTCACATGCCCCTTAGCAAGGTCAACAACATGAATATAGTCGCGTCTGCATGTTCCGTCAGGTGTCGGATAGTCATCACCGAAAATAGTAAGATGATCCCTTCTTCCTACTGCAACCTGCGCAACATACGGCATAAGATTGTTCGGAATCCCCTGAGGATCCTCACCAATCATACCTGATTCATGTGCACCAATCGGATTAAAGTATCTAAGAAGAACAACCGACATGCTGCTGTCAGCCTTCGCTGTATCCTCAAGTATCTGCTCCATCATAACCTTGGTCCAGCCATAAGGATTTGTGCAGGTTCCGCGCTTCATTTCCTCAGTATAAGGAACAGGATTTTCTTCACCGTAAACTGTAGCTGATGAAGAGAAGATTATATTCTTAACATCATATTTTTTCATGCATTCAAGAAGTGAAAGTGTTGTATCGATATTGTTTCTGTAGTAGAGCACCGGCTTTTCAACCGACTCACCTACAGCCTTAAGGCCGGCAAAGTGAATTACCGCATCAATGCTGTTTTCAGAAAAAACATTCTCAAGTTTCGCTGCATCCCTGATATCCACTTCGTAAAGCTTAACGGACTTTCCTGTTATCTGCTCCACTCTCTTTACTGACTCAGGACAGCTGTTTGAGAAGTTATCAGCGATAACAACATCATAACCTGATTCGAGAAGTTCAACCGCTGTGTGTGAACCGATATATCCGGCACCGCCGGCAAGTAATATTTTTGACATAGTTTGTATTCTCCTTCTGTATTTTATTTACAGCAAAACTCTTAGATCAGTCATCAAGCCTGTACTGCATACTGTATGCTTCAAACCTCCTGCTGTAGTCATTAAGGTTTTCAGATTTAAATCTTTCAAGATACTCATGTGTATCATAAACATCGTGGCTAAGTTCAATTGTGGCAACTGCGATATTTGAGCAGTGTGCACCAATACGTTCGAAATTTGTCAGAAGATCGTTGAATGTAAATCCGTGATCAAGTGTACATTCACCTGTTTTAAGGCGTTTTACATGTCTTATCTTAAGTTCATCACAGAGACCGCCGATAAGTTCATCAAGCGGTTCAACCTTATGAGCGGTATCAAGGTCATTGTTCACATATGCCTCGATGGTAGTCACAACTATCTCTGAAACCGCAGAAATAACAACATTGAGTTCTTCCTGAGCCTTTTCCGAGAAAACAAGTTTCTTGTCGTGCATTTCCTTTGCACAGTTTGAGATATTTACTGCATGATCTGCAATACGCTCAAAGTCACCTATAGTATGAAGCATTTTCATCACTTCACGGCTCTGTTCCTGAGTAAGTTCGGCACCGGTTATTTTTACAATGTAGGTTCCAAGCTTGTCCTCGTATTTGTCAATGATTTCTTCCTTAGCCTGAATCTTGTTATACTGTTCGTCAGAGTAGTCATAGAGGAGGAAGAAAGCCCTCGACATATTCTTTCTCGCCTTTCTTGCCATTGAACTCACTGCATCCTTACTCTGCGCAATCGCAATTGCAGGATGTGCAATAAACTTATCTTCAAGTCTGTCAATCTCAGCATTCTCTTCCATATCTTCAGGATTGTCCCTGAAAATAAGCTTCACTGTCTTTTCAAGATATCTGATAAAAGGAAACAGAATGACAACTGTTGCAAATCTGAACAGCGTATTCACAAGTGCTATTGACACCTTGTTCATAGTCTCGTTCATAATTTCGAAGTGAAGAAATGCATTCAGTGAGTAAAATACCAGAGAAATAATTATTACACCAAGTACGTCGATAAGCAGATATACAAATGCTGTTCTCTTGCCTGAAACGCTTGTACCCAGTGCCGAGAGAAGAACCGGAACTGCTGCACCTATGGCAATACCCATAATAATAGGCAATGCACAGTCAAATGAAATCGCACCCGTTACTGAAAGGGCCTGAAGAATACCGACAGTAGCCGAGGCACTCTGAAGTATACATGTGATAAGCATACCCACAAGTATACCGATAATCGGGTTTTTGAATGATGTAAGTACTCCGATAAAAGCAGGATTGTCACGGAGAACTGAAACAGAAGCACTCATTGCTTCCATACCAGTCATAAGTATCGCAAAACCCATGAGGATATTACCTACCTGCTGTTTTGATTTCTGTTTGCAGAACATTCGCAGATAGATACCGATAATTGCTACGATACCTGTAAGGGTTGCTGTTGAAAGCAGTGAAAGAAGACTTGATGAAGAGCCTCCCACATCTGAAAGACAGATAATCCATCCGGTAACCGACGTTCCGAGAATGGCACCCATTACAATACCGATAGCCTGATTAACCTTCATCATGCCTGAATTAACAAATCCTACGGTCATGATTGAAGTTGCTGAAGAGGACTGAATAATCGCTGTTATACCTGTTCCTAAAATAACACCCTTAAGCGGCGTGCTTGAAAGCCTGTAGAGAACCATCTCAAGTTTACTTCCGGCAACCGCCTTAAGGCCTTCACCCATAAGCGTCATACCAAAAAGGAACAAGGCTACTCCGCTAAGCAGAGCAATTACATTTGAAATTCCCATTTTCACCATTACTTTCCTGAAAATATAATTTTCAATGTTCTTATTTTTTTAATCTACCATATATACTGTCTCTTATACACATCTGACGCTGCCGACGATACTC
>CAMCOJ010000115.1 GCA_945876405.1 uncultured Ruminococcus sp. | reverse complement strand
AGATTTCTGCCTGTCTCGTGGGCTCGGAGATGTGTATAAGAGACAGGTCAGGCGGAAGGCACTCAGCAAGCCTGTCTATTCTTTTGGTAAAGAAATAAAAGTAACAGTCTTTTCTTTCCTTTATCATTTTCCAGCATTCCGGTCTCCATTCATCTGCATCCTTCAGCAGAAAATCAGACGTAAAGCAGGTAAAAATAATCTTCCCTGACGGAATCTTATAGCTTCCGTCGCGTTTTCGTCTAACAGGAAGATCAAAACTGCTGGTTTTACGGCATCTGCTGCTTTTGCTGGTACTGCCGCTGTATCTTTCGTCCTGCCTGTATACATAACAGTATCTGCAACCGGGACTTATTTTCGTACACCCGTGCCATGGATTCCAGTCAGCATATATTTTGCTGTTTTCTTCTGTCATATATTACACATTAACCTCCCATCTGAGCCTGGTCGAATGTGCTCTTGAATTACGGAAACATTCTTAACTGTGACGAACGAATTATATCTCCATCTTCGCTTATCTAATATTATTTTTTTACTGTCGTTTTAACTCCGTAAAATGTATCTTCACTGATATTTCTGATGGCAGCCGGAATTTCCGTTTCAAGTTTCCGGCAGTTATAGAATGCCCTTGCTCCTATGTGGCAGACTGATTTCGGTATATTAAACTCCTTCAGCTGTGTGCATTCTTCAAAGGCACTGTTTCCTATACTGATCAGCTCATCTGAGGTTTTTACTCTGGTAAGATTTTTGCAGTTTTTAAATGCATTTTTACCAATCTTTCTGACATGTGCTCCGAACACCACTGATTCTGCTTTCAGAACAGTTTCCTGATTATTTGTATTTTCCTCACAGTAAAATGCATCGTCCGCAATTGCTGTTACCGGTTTGCCGCAGATCATATCAGGAATTATCATCTCTGTTTTCCTGCCCTTGTAACCGTCTATAATTACTTCGCCGTATTTTAATGTAAAATCAAATATTCTTCTCCAGTCAGCTTCTGTACGTTCTTTAATGCCGAGCTCCTTTTCGCTTTTATCTTTTTCATACTCTTCAATCTGTTCTGTTGTAAAATGCCTGTTTCTGTATTCGAGTATATGTGCTGATGCTACACTTCTTCCTTCCGAAGCCTCTATGAAGTCATCAATTTCGAAAAGAGTAAATCCGCTTGTTTCATCCTTTAGTGACAGAAGCCAGCATACAACAGAATAGGTAACCGACTGATTTTCAATTGCATAAATTATCAGATTGTTAAGACCATCTGTTCCCAGTTCTTCAAAAAAATGATTTTCTTTAAATTCTTCAAGTTCTTCTGTACTGTTTTCATCAACAGAAACCCGGAGCAATTCAGATAAATTTTCTTTTACATAAGAAATACATTCCTCATCACCCTGTCTGCAAAGCTGCATCAGAAAAAAAAGTTTCACTCTTCTCATCTGAACTGTATTTACAAGACTGACATTTAACGGGATACCTGAAGAAATGCTGTTAATCACTTTAAACAGCCCATCGTGCACTTCTTCTACGGAAAACCTGTGGTTTCTGTAAATTACGGTACAGCAGCACCCCTCAAATACCCATCTCCCTGTCTCCGCCAGTGAATCCGGAATTTGTGCTGTTTTAAGACCTGTACACAGATTAAATACGTCACTTCCAAGTTTTTTTACCGAATCCGGTATCACTGTATTTTTTAAGCTGCTGCATTTTTCGAACGCCCTGTCCCCAATCTCTGTAACCGTTTCAGGTATTTTAATCTCATCAAGAGAAGAACAGTGTTTGAAAAATGAATTTCCTATTCTGGTTACTGAATCAGGCAGTTCCGCTTTTGTCAGATTTTCGCAGCCGATAAATACTTCATCTTCCATATTTACAACAGAATCCGGTATTTTTATCTCTTTCAGACTGCTGCAGTGCTGAAATGCACCGTTGCCGATTTTCTTAACTGACTCCGGTATTATTACATTTTCCAGTGCTGAGCAGCCGTTAAATGCAAGAGCGTCTATCTGTTCTGTCATCGCCGGAATATTCACACCAGTAAGGCTTCTACAACCCATAAATGCTCTGCTCTCTATTCTGGTTACTGTATCCGGTATTTCAACATCAGTAAGACTTTTGCAGCCCGAGAACATACTGAAAGGAATACTTGTCAGTGGACAATTCATTCTGATTATTTTCAATGCTCTGCACCCTGAAAAAGCAGAAGACTGTATTTTCTTTACACTTCCCGGTATCTCAATTTCTGTAAGGCTCTCACAATACGCAAATGCACCTTCTCCAATGATATTTATATTATCCGGAATTCTTATCTCACAAAGACTTTTACAGTTCCTGAAGGCATTACTGCCTATTGTTTTTTCATCGCAGAAATATTTTTTATTCTGTATTTCGGCTGGTGTTTCTGAAACTGTTACAGTCGTAAGACTGCTGCAGTTTTCAAATGCACTGTTTCCGAACAGTTCTGCATTTGCCGGTATAACTGCATTTTTAAGAGCTGTACAGTTTTTAAAAGCCCAGTCTCCTATAATCTCCACTGAATCCGGTATTGATATGGTCTCAAGATTTTTACAATCCATAAAAGCCATCTTACCAATGAGATTTACAGAATCCGGTATGGTAACGTTTTTAATATTTTCGCATTCGCAGAAAGCTCTGTCAGATATGGATTTGACTGACTTTGGAATAGTTATATTCTCAGATTTTCCTCTGTATTTTTTTAATACTCCGTCTTTTATCACAAAACTAAACATAATTCACATCCCTGCAATAAATATTGCCTTGCACATCCGTTCCCTGCGGTCACTCCGTGCATATCGGCTAATAGTGATAATCATATTGTACCATTAATCTGCTTCACTTTCAAGATGTTATGCAAAGAAAAAGGGCGACTTACGCTTGCATTCCCGCTGCAGATTTTAATGGTAGCTGTTGGGATTGGTACAGGAGTAGGAGTAAATGTACTTGTAGCCAAGAGTCTGGGTATGAAAGATAATGAACGTGCAGACAAAGCTGCCGGAAATGCTTTACTTCTTGCGTTAATAATTTATATTGCTTTTCTGATTTTCGGAATCACAGGTGCAGGCACTTATATTAACTCACAGACTAAGAATATTGAAATAGCGCAAATGGGAACAGACTATCTGAGAATTTGCTGTATATTTTCATTTGGTATGTGTTTTTTTGCCGTATATGAAAAATTGCTTCAGTCAACCGGCCATTCTGTATACTCAACAATTGCACAAATTTCAGGAGCTGTTACAAATATTGTTCTGGATCCGATACTGATTTACGGATGGCTTGGAATACCTGAAATGGGAGTAAAAGGTGCAGCATATGCGACGGTTACCGGACAAATAGTTTCTTTTATACTGGCACTGATTTTTCATTTAAAAGTCAATACTGTAATCAGAAATAAACTTTGTTATTTCAAGCCGTCAGCAGTAATAATAAAATCTATTTATTCAATCGGACTTCCGGCAATAATATCACAGGCTCTTATCTCAGTTATGACATACGGACTTAATCTCATATTTGCTGGAATAAGCGAATCCATGGTTACTGCATACGGACTTTACTATAAGATTCAGCAGTTTTTACTGTTTGCAGCATTCGGAATGCGTGATGCAATCATGCCGATAACTGCTTTTGCATATGGTATGGGTAAAAGAAAGAGAATTCGTGACTGTGTAAAATTTGGTCAGCTTTTTACAGCGGTTATTATGCTTGCAGGATTTGTTCTGATTGAGATTTTAGCAGTTCCGTTCTCTGAAATTTTCGGCCTTTCGGGTGAAACACAGGCTCTTTGCATAAGTGCAATGAGAATCATTTCTGTATGCTTTGTCTTTGCAGGAGTCAATATTGCTTTTCAGGGTGTGTTTCAGGCTATGGACGGTGGAATTCAGTCACTGATAATATCGTTCTGCCGGCAGATAGTTTTTATTTTTCCGTTTGCAATTATTTTTGCTGGTATTACAAGCTCAAATAAAGACTTTAGCTGGCTTCCGTGGATGACCTTCCCCATTGCTGAGTTGCTGACGTCGGTTATTGCAGTAATTCTTTTCCGGGAAATATGGTATAAGAATGAAGCTGTTGCAGCTGAACACTGAGCATTTTTCACAATTAATACATACTGTAAATTCGTGCAAAAGTTGCTTTGAAATCATCATTTAAAAAATGATATAATTAAATTGTTAGTATACCATCTTTGAGAGGAGTGTATTATTTTGAAATACCATAAAGATCAGTACGTTGTGTACAACGGACTTCAGATTTGCCGGTTCGGAGAAGTTGTGAAAAAAAGTTTTGACGGTGCAGGTGAAAAGGAGTACTGTACTCTGTTCCCAACCGATGTAAAGAGTACGTATTATGTTCTGTCAGATAAAATAGAGGAAACTATTCGTCCGATTCTGACAAAAGAACAGCTGCTTGAATTAATCGACAGATTTCCGTATGCTAAAAGTGAATGGCCGGGAAACAGAAGCAATCTTAAATGCGTGTTTTGGTCTGCCGTAAAAAAAGGAGACTACAACAGCATCATACCTCTTTTGAACGGAATTTATAATGAAAAAAGCAAACGTGAAGGAAGGGGAAAACAAGTTATTAAACGAAGATAAACGCAACTTTGAAACAGTAATCAGACTCCTGCACAGTGAAATTGCTTTTTCCTTTGGAATCGAAATAGACGAAACAGAAACATTTATCAGTAACAGAATAAAAGAACATTGTCATAACTGACATACTCCCCTGTCTGTGGAGAAAAATACTGCACATCCGATTTTTATTCAGATGTGCAGTATTCAACATTTGATTATGACGGTTATGCACAGTATAACGGCGGTACAATTATTGTAAACGGAGTTCAGGTCGATTCTATACCTCAGTCAATGATGGGAGGAAAAGGAGGCCGAAAATTCTTTTAATCAATAACTTTCACTGTCGTTCAGATAAACATCGTAAGAAAATGCGGAATCGTTATTTTGTTATCGGTCTGGCCTGTATTTCCACCGATTATTTTATATGCAGCTTCCGGTTCAAAGGTTTCTATAAACTGATTCAGAGATTTTGTCGCTGTATTTCCTGCTTTCACTTCTACCGGCACAACTTCGCCGTCCTTCTCAATTACAAACTCCAGTTCCGAATTATCATCCGGTTTATAGTAGTGAAGGGTATAGCCGCTTTTTACAAGAGTTTCAGCAACAAAATTTTCATAAATTCCGCCCTTTGCCGGACCTTTTAGTTTTCCGTTTAAAAGTGCCTGTTTTGCTGAAAATCCATACAGTGCCATCAGAAGCCCAGTGTCGTTTATATAGAGCTTAAACTCATTTTCCTTTTCATACGCCTTCAGCGGAAGAACCGGCATACTTGTGTTGCAGCAGATATATGCCATATTTGCATCATGCAGCCACTGAATGCTGTCTCCGAATTTTCGTGCAGTAGCCTTGCTCTCTACTTCGGAATACTTAAACTTTTTATTTTCCCTTGCAAGCTGACGGGGAATACTGTCATAGCATTTTCTTACCTTGACTTTTTCAGCACCCTTAGCATGCTGAGAAATATCATCTGCGTATGAAGCAAGAATTTTATCCTGTATCTCCTGTACTCTTCCGAAATCTTTAAACTCCATAAAATCTGAAACGACTTCCGGCATACCACCGACAATAATATATTCACGAAGTATGTTGTCGAATCTCTGAAGAATTTCTGAAGGGATTTTTTCCCTGGACTCAAAAAAACTTCTCAGATAGTCAACAGTATCGTTCCCATATCCATATGACCATAAAAACTCTTCAAAATCAAGTGAATACATCATAACCTGCTTTTCATATCCAACCGGAACGGACTCTATCTCCTTTACCTCCCTATCGTCATCCTGTCCATAGGAAAGGCCAAGCAATGAACCGGATGCAATAACATCATATCTGTTGTCTTCCGCAAGAAATTTCAATGCTGTGCGTGCATCTGAGCACTTCTGTATCTCATCAAGAAAAATCAGAGTTTTTCCCGGAACAAGCTTAACTCCCGGTATATTTGCGGTTATCCTTTTATATACTTCTTCTGCGGACCGGTCACCTTCAAAAATCACTTTAAGACTGCTCTGCATATGAAAGTTTATTTCAATAAAACTGTCATATTCATTTTTTCCGAACTGACGCACAAGATATGTCTTACCAACCTGGCGCGCACCTTTTAACAGCAGACATTCTTTCTTTTTCGTATTTTTCCATTCAAGCAGTTTATCGTACATTTTTCTTTTTAGCATACTATCCCTCGCCTTCAGTATTATTCTATCATATTTTCCGAAGTATATCAAGTATTATGCATAAAACAGGATATTGAATTCTTTAAATAATACATATTTTCGGATATTATTTTTTTAAAATTATGCATATTTTCGGGTATTGATTTTTCAAAATAATGCATATTTTCGGGTATTATTCATTTTTACGCAAAAACAGACTGACAGAAAACCGTCAGTCTGTTTTTTGCAATAAATCAATTTACCTTCTGTCCCTTCTTCCGTTCACGATGATAAGGAGTCTCAGGAGCTGAAGAACCGATGAGAAAAACGCAGCAACATAGGTAAGCGCAGCAGCTGTCAGAACCTTTCTGGCACCTTTAAGTTCCTCATCGTCCGAAAGGATCGCTTCGCTGTTCAGAATACTCAGTGCTCTGCGTGATGCCTGTCTCTTATACACATCTCCGAGCCCACGAGACAGGCAGAAATC
>CAMCOJ010000114.1 GCA_945876405.1 uncultured Ruminococcus sp. | reverse complement strand
ATTTCTGCCTGTCTCGTGGGCTCGGAGATGTGTATAAGAGACAGGCTATTATGAACAGGAGAAGTAAATTATTTAATCTTCTGGTCTGGCTTTCGATTTGGTTTCAGAGTTCCGGAATGTGACCTTTTCCTGTAAAATAGTGTTGCTTACCCTCTGAGATTATGGTATACTAAATAAAAACAGCCCGGCGAAAAGGAGAGAAAAGAATGAGATACCCGATAAGCATACAGACGTTTGAAACGATAACAGAAGGAAATTATGTTTACGTTGATAAAACAGACCTTGTATATAACCTTGCGCAGGAACATGTATGCTTTCTGTCACGTCCCCGCAGATTCGGAAAGTCGCTTTTAATCAGCACACTTGATGCATATTTTTCAGGGAGAAAAGAACTGTTCAGGGGATTAAAGATAGAATCGCTTGAGACAGAGTGGGAGAAGTATCCGGTTTTCAGAATTGATTTTGCAGGGGGAGCTTTTGAAAATTCTGATGGTCTTGCAGATGTATTGGATAATTACCTCGAAAACTGGGAAAAAGAATATGAAATTACAAACAAGCGTGAAACATTTGGAGTAAGATTTCAGAACATAATTAATAAAGCAGTGGAAAGTACAGGTAAAAAAGCAGTTGTTCTTATAGATGAATACGATAAACCAATGCTTGATGTGATTGATACTGACCTTGAGGAAAAAAACAGAAACACTTTGAAAAGTTTTTACGGAACATTCAAGGCTGTGGATGCAAATCTGCGATTTGTACTTCTGACCGGAGTGACAAAATTCAGTCAGATATCAGTATTTTCAGGATTTAACCAGCCGAATGATATCAGTATGAACAGCAGGTTTGATGCGATATGCGGAATAACGGAAAAAGAACTGTACAGTTATTTTGCAGAGCCTATTGCAGAGATGGCAGAGAAAATGGAATGTACTGAGGAGGAAATGAAGGCGATACTGAAGAAACAGTACGACGGATACCATTTCAGCAGCGGGATGACGGATATATATAATCCGTTCAGCCTGATAAATGCTTTTAACAGTATGGAAACGGGAAATTACTGGTACAGATCAGGAACACCGACATATCTTGCGAAACTGCTGGAAGGTCATAGTGTTAATATGCAGAAGCTGACCGGACGTCCCTATGAAGCACAGTACTTTGTTGATTATCGTGCTGATTCGGAGGATCCGCTTGCGATGCTGTATCAGAGCGGCTATCTCACCATAAAAAGTTACGATAAACATTATTCTGAGTATATGCTCGATTATCCGAACAATGAGGTGAGAAAAGGGTTTGTTGCATTAATAGCAAACAGTTATTTCAGGGACCCGGAAGATCTTCCTGAAAACCGGGTTAAAAATCTTGACCGTATGCTTCGCAGATGTGATCTTGACGGAGTGCGCGACGCGTTCACATCGTTTCTTTCGTCAATACCGTATGAAGCTAACAAAGATGAACGTGCAAAGGATTTTGAAACGCATTTTTCGTACACATTTTACATCATATTCCGCCTTCTCTCATGTTACACAACACTGATTGAAAAACAGAACAGCAAGGGAAGAGCTGATGTGATTATAGAAAGTGACAATGATATATATATTTTCGAATTCAAACTCGACGGCAGTGCAAAGGAAGCGCTGGAGCAAATAGAAAAAATGCAGTACGCTCTTCCATATCTCGATGACAGCAGGACAGTCCATAAGATCGGAGTAAATATCTCCAGCGAAAGCAGAACGGTTTCTGAGTGGATTGACAAATGAAAAATTAAACACTGCATATGCATTTTTGCAGCGTATGCGGTGTTTTGGCAAATATACGGATTGACATCAGCGATTTGCTGTGATATTAATAGGATATGATAAGAAGACCAAACAATGGAATGTTAAAATTTAGGAAGTGTCATAGGAAGTGTCATTTATGACACTTCCTATGACACTTCCTTTTATAGAATCTTTCGAATAAGAGATTTTGATTTTTACCATTTATTTTCCATTGAAACCAGACAAAAATATCTGCACCCCTTTGTTTCTGAATTCTTGACAGTCATTAGTATTTTTGATATAATTTTTAATGAGTAATTGCGTTTTGGAGAACACTTTTTTGTGTAAAAAATATGCAGACAAATGTCTGACAGGGGTGGTATTGTATTGACATCGGGAGTAAGGAAAATTTATCGCTTTGCAGCGGCCGTGCTGGCATTTGCTCTGGCTGTGCCGGAGGCGGCTTTAGCAGCGGAAATTCAGAATACTGCGGAAACAAATTCTGATACGGAGATAGTATTCAGCAGAGAAGATTCATACGGAGATTATTTTGATGAATATATAGGGAAAAATACCGCAAAGAGCGAGGTCACAGTGCGTGGAACGGATTACATAAAGGCTTCGGGCGGCGAATTCATGAAGGGAAGCTGCGGAAATGAAAATGATATTGTAAAGGACGATGTTCTTATATGGAATTCAGCTGAGGGAACGGTTACCTACCGTATAAATGTCCCGGAAACCGCCGTTTACAATATCGGAATTTCATACTGCCCTGTTGGTTCATCATCAGCCTCCACGGAGCTTTCACTTAAGATAGACGGTAAAACTCCCTTTGACTCCGCTTCAAGAATCGTTCTTAACAGAGTCTGGGTAAATGAGAGCGGGATAACTGAAAACTCTTCCGGAAACCAGAGCAGACCTTCACAGATACAGTACAGCAAATGGATGGAAAAGGATATATGCGATCCCGACGGACTTTTTAATGCTCCGCTTATATTTTATCTTGAAAAGGGAACACACGAGTTTACCTTTGAGGCCTCCAGAGCATTTATAGCAATCGAATATCTTAAACTTTATCACCATGAAAAATCAGCACCCTACAGGGAACTTGCTCCTTCGGAATCAGATATAAAAAACACGCCTTCAACGCTCTTCCGCATAGAAGGGGAAGAGGCAGTGTTCAAGTCAGATTCAACGCTTTATCCTACTTCAGACAATTCAAGTTACCTTGCTTCTCCGGCAAAACCGGGAAAGATGATTTACAATACTATCGGGGACAATAACTGGAAGAAGGCGTTTCAGACAATTACCTGGGAGATACCTGCGGAAAATATTACTGCGGACGGATGGTATCGCCTTGGGATAAAGGCAAGACAGCAGTACATGCGCGGATTTAATTCGGCAAGACGAATATACATAGATGATGCTGTGCCTTATGAGGAATTTGAAAATGTCCGCTTCAGATACGGAACGAAATGGAACAGTGTCGTTCCGCAGACAGCCAACGGTGATGACATTTACGTTTATCTCACTGCCGGAGAGGACCACAGCATAACACTTGAGGCAGTTCCGGGCGATATGGGCGGGGCACTCAGAAGGCTTGAACCGCTTATTTCCGAGCTGAACGAATACTACAGAAAGATACTTATGATAACAGGTCCTTCACCGGACAAATATACTGACTACAACGTGGACAAGGTCATACCTGAGATCACGGATGATTTTTCCCGTATTTCATCCGAGCTTAAGATTCTTAAAAAATACATAGAAGAATTTTCGGACACAAGCGGTTCCGAGGCCGCAGGCATAGAGAGAATGTTCGTTATCCTCGACAAATGCACGGACAAGCCGGCACGTATCCCTATGTACCTTTCCCAGCTTAAGGACAATATCGCAGCAATCTCATCATGGGTAAGAGACTGCAGAGACCAGCCGCTTGAGATCGACTATATCGAGATTGCCTCATATGATATGGAGTTTTCATCTGTAAAGGAAAGCTTTTTCGGTTCCCTTGCTTTTGGCATAAAGGCATTTTTAGCATCCTTCTATGAGGACTACAGCGTTATTTCCGGAACAGCGGAGGAAGGGGCACTGAGCGTCTGGGTAAATCTCGGACGTGACCAGGCTCTTGCCGTTAAGGAACTTGTGGAGTCTGACTTTACACCCTCTACCGGTATTCCTGTAAATCTTAACATAGTTCAGGGCGGTGTGGTTGAAGCCGCACTTGCAGGAAAGGGACCGGATATCGCTCTTTTTCTGGGCGGTGAATTTCCCGTAAACCTTGCAGCAAGAGGACTGCTTGATGAGCTCAGCGGCAGGGAAGGTTTTGAGGATATAAAAAAAAACTTTCAGTCTGAAGCCATGGTGCCCTATACATATGACGGAGGAGTATACGGAATTCCCCTTTCCCAGAGCTTTCCCGTTATGTTCTACAGAAAGGATATCCTGAGCGGAACAGGAGTTACTCATATTCCGCAGACCTGGGATGAACTGATTGAACTGCTGCCGGTGCTTCAGAGAAATCACATGTATGCCGGACTTATACTTCCTTCGGCAAATGCCGCCCCCTCTACAGAGTCAGGCCATACATTTGCCATGCTGATGCTTCAGAGCGGGCTGAACTACTACAACGATGACCTGACTGCAACATCATTTGACAGCATTGATGCAGTACATGCCTTTGAGAAGTGGACAGATTTTTACACCGAATACAGATTTGAGCAGGTTTATGATCCTTTCAGCCGTTTCAGAGACGGAACATATCCCGTTGTTATTCAGAACTATACATTTTACAACCAGCTTAAGTCAGCAGCACCGGAGCTGAACGGCCTGTGGGACTTTACATCTGTTCCGGGAACTGTCCGTGAAGACGGAACAGTATCCCATGCAGCAAATTCAAGCGGCAGCGGAGCCGTTATTTTCAGCAGTACAGAAAACAAGGATGATGCCTGGGAGTTCCTGCGCTGGTTTTCATCAACTGAGGTTCAGACTCGGTACGGAACTCTGGTTGAAGGCCTGCTCGGAACCATGGGACGATATGACGCGGCCAACACAGAAACGGCATCGCAGCTTTCCTGGACTCCTGCCGAGGTGAGAAAACTTGCCCTTCAGAGAGAGGAACTTAAAGAAATACCTATAATTCCTGCCTCCTATGCCGTTACACGAAACATAATGACGGCATTCAGAGAGACAGTGAACAGCCACCGAAATCCCCGTGACACCATAATGTGGTACAATCGTGATATAAATGCAGAAATACTAAGAAAACGTGAAAATCTCGGAATGTAAAGGAGGTGCCTTCATGAAGAATGGCTCTGGGAAAAAGAAAAAGTCACTTTATAAAACAGAATCACTGGAATGCTGGCTTATGCTCGCTCCGTTTATGATTTTTTTTATTATTTTTACTGTGGTTCCGGTTGTTATCTCCCTTCCACTCGGATTTACGAACTTTGATATGGTAAACTTCCCTGAGTTTGTGGGACTTTCAAATTTTAAAACACTTTTTCTTTCAGACAGAACATTTATTCATTCCATAAAGGTAACTCTGATATTTGCACTGTTTTCCGGTCCTGTAAGCTATGTACTCTGTTTTCTGCTTGCCTGGCTTATCAATGAACTTCCTTCATGTCTGCGAACTGTTTTTACCCTCATTTTCTATATACCGTCCATGGCAGGAGTTTACACAGTCTGGCAGCTCATATTCAGCGGTGACCAGTACGGATATGTAAATGCATTTCTGCTTGATCTCGGAATAATAACATCGGCGCGTCAGTGGCTTACTGACGCAAACTACATTCTTTTCGTTGTAATTATCGTTCAGCTCTGGATAAGTCTTGGTGCAGGATTCCTTGCCCTCAGAGCCGGATTTCAGAATATTGATAAAAGTCTTTACGAGGCAGGCGCAATTGAAGGAATAAAAAACCGCTGGCAGGAGCTTTTTTATATAACTGTACCTGCCATGAAGCCGCAGATGCTTTTTGCAGCGGTTATGCAGATAGTGTCCGCATTTACAGCTGATATTGCAGCAAGAAACCTTGTTGGTTTTCCAAGCACCGATTACGCGGCACACACAGTAATGACCCATGCGTATGACTACGGCTGGGTAAGATATGAGATGGGTTATTCGTCGGCAATATGTACGGTGCTTTTCATCGTAATGTATGCTGTAAACAAACTTATTACCAGAATACTGGCTAAGGGGGATTAGGTTTATGCCTGAAGAAAAGAAACTTAAGGCCTCCTCCGGAAGAGCCGGTAAAAAGCATGCCGGAACAGTTATGATATTTATTTTCCTGCTTGTTCTGGGAATATTCATGATACTTCCTGTGTATCTGGCTGTGGTTATGTCACTTAAACCGTCACAGGAATGGTTTATTTTTCCGCCTAAGCTCTATGCTATGGACCCGACACTTGACAATTTTCGTGATATGTTCAGATCCGCTGACAGACTGTGGGTGCCGTTCTCGCGCTATGTGGCAAACAGTGTTCTGGTAACTGCCTCAGTCACCCTTGCACAGTGCTTCACAGCCTCCATGGCGGCCTTTGTTCTTGCAAAAGGAAAATTCCGCGGAAGTAAATTTCTAAACTCCGTGATAGTTGTTTCTCTGCTTTACCAGAGCAATGTTATCTACATAGTTCAGTACATGGTGATTTCAAAACTTGGTATGATAGACACTTATCTTGCCCTTATTCTTCCGAATATAGCAACCCCTGTGGGTGTGTTCCTTATGAGACAGTCCATTAGTCAGATACCTGATGCCGTTATAGAGGCGGCAAAGGTAGACGGCGCAGGTATGTTCCGCATATGCTGGGAGGTTGTTATGCCTAATCAGAAACCGGCGCTGATGACACTTGTGATTTTTGCATTTCAGGCAGCGTGGAATATCCAGTCCAATACCTATGTGTTTAATGAATCCCTGAAAACCCTTCCGACAGCTGTGGCACAGGCGGCAGCTTCGCGAATAGCCCGTCAGGCTGTTGCAATGCCAGCAGCACTATACATGCAGAAACCCCCTCTAATTGTCTTCAT
>CAMCOJ010000113.1 GCA_945876405.1 uncultured Ruminococcus sp. | reverse complement strand
TCGTCGGCAGCGTCAGATGTGTATAAGAGACAGCTTCTCATATCATCAGTAAAGAAGATAGACGCCAGTGCCCTTTCAGCCGAGATGAGAGGATTTAACCGGAGAAATGCCGGAAGCGGATACAAGACGTATTCCTTCGGCCGTACAGACCTTATCGCAGTTATGATATGTATTCTTGTAATTGCGACAGGGATTATTATGTAAAAAACAAAATATTCTATTGAGATTCCCGTCGTTTTATGTTATGATAAAAGACGGGAATTTTTTTGAAAAATATCGGAGGACTGAAGTATAAATGTATTGCGAAAAATGCGGAAAGTTTTTGGAGAATGACGACAGATTCTGTTCCAGCTGCGGAAAACAGAATCCGGATTATCCTGCCCAGAGTACAGAAACGGCACAGCAGAATTATCAGAACGGACAGCCGGAGATAAATCCCGGTTATCAGGGATATCAGACTGCGCAGCCGTATCAGAATAATATTAACTACCAGACTGCACAGCCTGAGGCTGAAGTAGGATTTACCGAAAATAACAGTCCGGTATATAAAGGACCGGATATAGACAGAACCGCCAGAAGAATTGGTCTGAAGGTAGCGGTTCTGGTCTGCGGAATGGCTGCTTTGGGTGCTGCAGCAATCGGTGGAATTATATCCATCGGTTCACATGATGAAATTTCTCCTGACCGTGATATTGATGTTGATCCGCCGTCTTATTCATATGACTATAACGGAGAATGTTATTTTAATCCTGCTAATAAGATAGACGAACAGGTTTTGTGGGAAACAGAGAATGTAAAGATTACTGCAAAACAGTTCACTCATGACGGTGAATATGATTCTTATGCTGATCTTGAACTGCTTATTGAAAATAAAACCGATAAGGAGTTTACACTTACGGAGAGTAATACTTCAGTTAATGAATATATGGTTAATCCTTCTCTGTATGCAGTAATTCCGGCAGGTAAGACACTGAGCGACAGTCTGGCATTTGAGGTAGATGAACTTGAAGAGCTTGGTATAGATAATATAAACGAGATTCAGACTTCATTTATCCTGAAAGATAAGGAATATGAAGAAATAGACAGATCTGATAATATAGTTATGCAAACACGCAACAGCGAAAAGGATGAGCTGATAGAAGGTGTGGGTATATATGACAGTGAAGGTATAAAGATTGAATATTTCGGAATTGATAAAGATGAGGATGATTACAGTATAAAAGTTCTTGTTACAAACAATACCGACACAGATATGGATTTCAGTGCTGAGAATGTTTCAGTAAATGACTGTGTAATAGATTATGTTTTCAGTTATCCCGGACTTTCTGTAAGTGCCGGAAAAAGGCAGCTCAGCAGAATATGCATAAACAATGAGAAACTCGAAAAGTATGATATTGATGTATCAGACATAAAGAAGATAGAGTTCAGTCTGGAAGGAACTCTCTTTGAAAGTTATGAAAAAGTATTTGATTCAGGTAAGGTTACGATTACTAAATGATTATAAATTTTCCTCCGGTATCCTTGAGGAGCCGGGGGATTTTTGATTTCCGTAAAATGCAGACAGGAGGAGTATTTATGCAGATAACAAAGGAAACAGTTGAGTACGCTGCAAATCTGAGCCGTATAAAACTTGATGAAAGTGAAACTGAAGAAATGCGTAGTCAGATTAGTGAAATTGTGGAATACATGGAGATTCTTAATCAGATAAATACAGATGATGCCGGGCCGCCTGCACATATTTCAGATTTAAAAAATGTGATGAGAGAAGATGAAGTTTCTCCTTCCTATGACCGCAGTGAAATACTGAAAAATGCACCGGGTAAAAATGAAGAATACTTTATTGTGCCGAAGGCAGTGGAACAGGGGTGAGAGAATTGAAGGTTTCTGAGATGACAGCACTTGAAACAGGTGCAGCAATAAAATCAGGTAAAATAACAGCGGTCTCCGCTGCGGAGCAGGTACTTGATGCAGCGGAAAAGGGCAATGAAAAGATAAATGCATATATAACAGTCTGCCGTGAAAAAGCACTGAAAAGGGCGGCGGAGGTGCAGAAAAAAATTGAATCCGGAGAGCTTACATCTCCGCTTGCAGGGGTTCCCTTTTCAGTTAAGGACAATATCTGCACAAAGGGAATAAGAACAACCTGTGCGTCAAAAATGCTTGAAAATTTTGAGCCGGTTTATGATGCGACGGTTATAAAAAAACTCGAAGCCGCAGGCGGAGTGGTTATAGGCAAACTTAATATGGACGAGTTTGCAATGGGAAGTACTTCTGAAACTTCGTACTTCGGACCTGTACGAAATCCCCGGAATCTCAGCAGAGTGCCGGGCGGTTCATCAGGCGGTGCGGCTGCTGCAGTTGCAGGAAAGATGGCTGTGGCTGCACTTGGTTCGGATACCGGCGGTTCGGTAAGACTGCCTGCTTCATACTGCGGAGTAACGGGATTCAAGCCAACTTACGGAATAGTTTCACGCTTTGGACTTATCGCATATGCATCATCATTTGACCAGATAGGACCGGTTGCACGCGATGCAGCAGACTGTGCAGCGATTATGGATATTATAAGCGGAAAGGATATTATGGACAGTACTTCACTTGACACTGAATCTCCGGGGTATCTTGCCTCACTTACAGGAGAGGTGAAGGGCATGAAAATAGGTATTCCCAGAGAGTGTTTCATCAGTTCCGGACTTAATTCTGAGGTTGCAGAAAAAGTAATGGCAGCAGCTGAAGTTCTGAAAAATGCCGGTGCGGAGACGGAAGAAATATCCCTTCCGTTTCTCAGATATGCAGTTCCTGCTTACTACATAATCGCATCCGCAGAAGCGAGTTCAAATCTTTCAAGATATGAGGGAGTAAAATACGGATACCGTTCCGAAAACTTCAGCAGTCTTTCTGAACTTTACAGTTCATCAAGAAGCGGGGGATTCGGAAAGGAAGTAAAGAAGAGAATTCTTCTGGGAACCTTTGTTCTCTCCGGTGGTTACTATGACCGGTACTACCTTAAGGCTCAGGGAGTGAGGGCAAAGATAAAGAAGAACTTTGATGAGATTTTTTCAAGGTACGATCTTATACTCTGTCCTTCAGCTCCGGATACCGCACCTGAGTCCGGCAGGAGTCTTGACGATCCACTGAAAATGTACCTTTCTGATATCTTTACAGTTTCAGCAAATCTTGCGGGCCTTCCTGCCATTTCTTTTCCCTGTGGAAATGACAGCAGCGGAATGCCTGTCGGAGTTCAGATTATCGGAAAGGCAATGGATGATGTTAAGGTTCTTAATGCTGCTCATGCGTATCAGAAACTGACGGATTTTCATAAAAATTTTGCGGAGGTGAAGTAGTATGAAGTGGGAAACTGTAATCGGGCTTGAAGCTCACGTTGAACTTTCGACGAAGACAAAAATTTTCTGTTCATGCTCAACGGAATTCGGCGGCGCACCAAATACACACTGCTGTCCGGTATGTACAGGAATGCCGGGAACACTTCCTGTATTAAATAAAAAGGTACTTGAGTATGCGGTAAGAGCAGGGCTGGCACTTAACTGCAGTATAAACGAATATAACAGATTTGACCGCAAAAATTACTTCTACCCCGATCTGCCGAAGGCATACCAGATCTCACAGCTTTATCTTCCCTTCGCACAGAACGGATTTGTGGATATAAAAACAAAGTCGGGAGCACGCAGAAGAATTCGCATTCATGAAATTCATATGGAAGAAGATGCGGGCAAGCTTATTCATTTTGCAAAGGATAACTCAACCTGTATGGACTACAACAGATGCGGAATTCCTCTTCTTGAGATTGTAACCGAACCTGATTTCCGGACGGCTGAGGAAGTAACTGCATTTCTGGGTAAGATAAAATCGGTTTTTGAATACCTGGGGATTTCTGACTGCAAAATGGAGGAAGGCTCCATGCGTGCTGATGTAAATCTTTCAGTACGATCTGAAGGAGCTTCTGAATTCGGCACACGCACAGAGATGAAAAATATCAGTTCCTTCAGAGCCATTGAACGCGCCATTGCATATGAGGCGAAGCGTCAGACTGAAGTTATTGAAAACGGCGGAACAATAATTCAGGAGACACGCCGATGGGATGATGTGAAGTGTCAGAGCATGTCGATGCGCTCCAAGGGAAATGCACAGGACTACAGATATTTTCCGGAGCCTGATATTCCGCCGGTAGTTATTTCAAAGGAAGAGATACAGCACTATAATGATATCTGCCCTGAATTTGCCGGTGAAAGAGCGGAGCGCTTTATCAGAGAAATGAAGCTTTCAGAGGAGGACGCAGAGATAATCTCGGCCTCAAAAAATCTCGCCGATATATTTGAGGAAACAGTAAAAATCTGCGAAGCTCCTGCGGAGGTAAGATTCTGGTTTATGAGCGGCGTGCTTTATTACATGAATGAAACCAACACTGACGCCTGCGATATAAAACTTAAACCTGAAAAATTTGCGGAGTTTATAAATATTGTGCAGAGCGGAAAAATAACAAGAATATCAGGTAAACAGGTTTTTGAAAAACTGCTGTCCTGTGATGATTTTGACATAATGACTTTCATTAAGGAAAACCAGCTTGAGCAGGTTGAGGATACCGGTCTTGTTGAAGAAACAGTCCGTTCTGTTATCAGTGCAAATCCGAAGGCAGTGTCCCAGTATAAAAACGGCGAAACAAAAATTCTGGGATTTTTCGTCGGACAGGTGATGAAGAAACTTAAAGGAAAAGCCGACCCTGCGATTGTGAATAAGGCTGTGGCGGAGGGGCTTGATAGAACAAACAGCAATAGAGAAAACGCAAAATAATTACTATAAATACAGCACCATTATACCGGCAAAACCGGTCCATTGGTGCTGTTTTTTATTCATGGGAAAAACAGGCCGTGAATATTAACATTCCGAAAAATGTAATAGAAATGTAACTCTAAAGAGTATTGCATTTTCCGGATAAATATTTTATAATATATATCCACCCGAAATGAAGACCAGCGATTCACAAGGAGGAAACAATGAATTTTTTCGATTACTTAATGAGACGTTACGGATCAACAATTGATTGTCTGGAAAAGCTTAACGAATATCCGCCCTCTTTTATGGGGCTTCTAACATTTCTTGAAATCATATTCTGGGGGATTTTTTTATTTATTCCTTTTGACTGCGTTTATGACTGGGCCTGGGCATCACAGGTGCGTGCAATAGCATCGGCGGATCGTTTCTATGAAGTAAAAGCAGCGGAAAAAGAGTTCATGAATCAGGATACAGATGAACAGTGAGCGGAGGGGACAGTGCATGAGAGTTATAAATAAAGTTACACATTACATATGGATGAGAATGAAGGTTATATTTTTTCTTACCCGTTACAGAATAAATCATACTGTACTGGAACTAAAGGCTTTAAGTAAAAATGACGTGTCACTTTTCGGCTTTTTCGGATTTATCGGCGTGATATTCTGGGGACTGGTGTCCTGTCTGATTCCGTTCGTATGTGTTACAGATTTTGCGTTTTCCCGTCAGGCAGGTATTGTGGTTTCAGTTATGGGATACAGTGATGCGAGATTTGGATCAAAATTCTGAAAAAATATAGTAAACGCAATAAATAAATTGCGTTTACCGGTGCCGATCTGCACGGAGATGACGCAGTCATCGGATGTGCAAGGCAATATAAATAAAATAGGTGTAATATACCTGTAATATCCGGTTAAAATATAATGAACGTAAAACAAAGGAGAGTGAATGAGATAAGTTCATTGTTTATACTGACAGCTGGAGTGCTGTGGGGAATAATATCGCTGTTTGTAAGACATCTGCAGGAAACCGGACTTACATCAATGCAGATTGTCTCAGTACGGGTTCTTTTGGCAGCGGTTATCATGGTACTGTATCTTGTTTTAAGAGACAGACAGGCACTTAGGATAAAGTTAAAAGATCTGCCTCTTTTTTTCGGAACAGGTGTGTGCAGCATAGTTTTTTTTAACTTCTGTTATTTTAAAACGATAGAACTGACAGGCGGAGCAGCCGTACCTGCTCTGCTGCTCTATACTTCACCAGTGTTTGTCATGATTCTTTCCATGATTCTTTTTGATGAACAGATAACACTCAGAAAGTTTATTTCACTGATTATTACACTTGCAGGTCTTGTACTGGTTACGGGTGTATTCAGTGGAAATGAAAGTGTTTCACTGAAAGTAATTTTCACCGGGCTGGGTTCAGGATTTGGCTATGCTCTTTACAGCATTTTCGGAAAATATCTGCTTCCAAAATACAAACCGGTTACGATAACAGCATATACATTTATAGTTGCTGCATTGTTTTCCGTTCCGTTTTCAGGATTGATGAAAAGTATTACTATGCTTATTACGGTGAAGACTCTTGTGAGTGGAACAGCACTGGCTGCAGTATGTACGGTTCTTCCTTTTCTTCTTTATACTAAGGGTCTGGAGAAAACAGATGCCGGAAAGGCGTCTGTTCTTGCTACAGCAGAACCGTTTGTGGCGGCCATTACCGGAGCTGTATTTTTTCACGAAGAATTTACTCCATTGAAGATGGCCGGTATGATTCTGATATTTGCTGCAATAATAATTCTGAATACAGGTTCAAATGAAAAAATATACTGAAACAAAATTTTATTCCGTCTGAATGTTCAGGCGGAATTTTTTTAAAACTATTTTAAGGTTTACATTTTATAATGAAAATAAAAAACGAACAGTCCCGTAATACTGCCCGCTTTTTAAATATGAAAATAGAATTGTTTTTTATCTGTATATCATCTGTAACTATAAACAATAACTGCTCCTTTCGATAGATTTTTACGGGTAACGTTTTATCTGTTGATTAGAGTATACCATTAAAGTATGTC
>CAMCOJ010000112.1 GCA_945876405.1 uncultured Ruminococcus sp. | reverse complement strand
TCAGTTGGTTAGAGCAACCGGCTCATAACCGGTTGGTCCGGGGTTCGAGTCCCTGTTGGCCCATGAGAAGCTTTATGAATTATCATAAAGCTTTTTTTTGTGTAAAAAATATCTTAAAGGGTGAATTATATGGATAATAAAAAGATTATTTTTCTTGATATTGACGGTACGCTTGTAAATTCAGAAAAGAATATTACACCTGAAACTAAGAAAGCACTCATGAGAGTTCAGAAAGACGGCGTGAAACTTGCAATTGCTTCCGGAAGACCATCAAAGGGCGTTCTTCCTTATGCTAAAGAGCTTGAACTTGAAAAATACGGCGGATATATCATGCCTTTTAACGGATGTAATATAATTAATTATCAGACAAAGGAAGTCGTTTATGCAAAGACACTTTCAATGGATGTTGTAAAAAATGCATATAATGCTGCAAAGGAATATGGTCTTGAGCTTATAACTTACAAGGGCGATGTTATTATTTCAGAAACTGATGACAACCCGTATCTTCTTATTGAATCCCGAATCAACAGAATGGATGTTGAAAAAGTTGAAAATGTACTTGATGCTATAAAAGAACCTCCGGTAAAATGTCTTATTCTTGGTGAGGGTGATTTTCTTGGAAAGATGGAATCAGAAATCAGAGAAAAGATTGGCGAAAATGCAAATGTATTCCGTTCGGAACCTTTCTTCCTCGAAATTGTTCCAAAGGGACTTGACAAAGCCGCAGCTATTGCTGAGCTGATTGGAAAAACTCATATTGACAGGGCTGATACAATTGCTTTTGGCGACGGATATAATGATGTATCCATGATTGAATATGCCGGTCTTGGTGTTGCTATGAGCAATGGATGCGACAGAATAAAGGAAGTTGCAGACAGAATCGCACCTGACAATGACAGCGACGGAATTGCTGCAGTGTTAAATGAAATTTTCCCGGAGCAGTAAAATGTCTGTAAAAAAGCAGGACAATCGTCTGAAAAAAATATATTTCTGGGGATTTGTTGTTTATCTGGCTGCAGTCTTATATATAACTGTATTCAGCAGGGAACCAGGAGAGAGACGTTTTGATATGGAACCTTTTCGCTCCTATATTTTGCTGATACGTGACAGGAATTATTTTTACGCAGGCCAGATTTTCTTAAATATTCTTATGACTGTTCCGTATGGATTTCTTCTGCCTGGTTTGAATGTAAAATACAGATCTCTCAGAAAAGTAACATTTATGGGTCTGGGCTTTTCCACTGCGATTGAAACTATACAGTATATAACCTGCCGCGGACTTTTTGAGTTTGATGATCTTTTTAACAATACTCTTGGAGCATCAGTCGGATATATTATTTTTGTTGTTCTTCACAGAAAAATTATAAAGCTGATAGATATGGGAAAATAAAACAAAGCATACTGCATGTTGAATTATGCAGTATGCTTTGTTTATTATTTTTTAACTGTCCGGAGGACAGCAAGTCCTGATACAGCAAAAAATGCTGTTAAAGCGGAAACAGGATATCTGCTGTCACCTGTCTTTGGTGAATGTGGAATTTTCGGATTGGACGGACGAGTGTATCTGTTTGAAAATGATGTTTCCAAAGGTGATGTTTCTTTGCTTTCCTCAGTTGTCTCCACTGTTGTTTCTGAAAATACTTCTTCGGTTATATTTGTAAGGAGGACTGTTGTTTCCGGTAGAGTAAAAGTGATGTCGTAAGGTGTTGTGGATTCAGATGGTGTTGTGGTTTCTGCAACGGTTGTGGTTTCTTCGACGGTTGTAGTAACTGGGGCAGTTGTAGTAGTTGTAGTTATGGATTCGTTTATAATTACGCAGGTGTTCAGTTCGATAGTATTGCTTATAGCTATTTCTGCATTCTGAGCTTCGAATCCATCAGCTCCCTTTATTTCGCAGACAGTATATTCGCCTACAGGGAGTCCTGAAATGTTGATAACTGAATCTGAAGTGAGTGCAAATTCTACCGGTTCTGATGAAAAATGGTCGAAGATTATTTTTCCGTCTGTCTGAATACCGTATACATAATTTCCGTCCTGATTTTTTACAGAGAAACGTGGCTGTGAAATAAGAGACAGATCATTTATTTCTATATTATCGGCAATGAATTTTTTATTTACCCTTATATCTCCTGTTGTATCAGTGTTTACAAGTTTTAATTCACCGGATAACTGCTCATCAGCTTCTGTTATGTTAATCTGAAATATGTTCTGGAAAGCTGTGTCTGAAGCCAGATAAACGGTCGGATTATATCTGGTAACATGAGCTTCTGAATTAATTGTAATATTTACTTCTTCTGTGTATGTGGAGTCAATATATACATAGAAAGGGCATTCTGACTGAAATTCTGTTTCTGATTCTGCTGGGATAAAATCACCAAATGCAGAGATTATAACGTTTTCTTCCGCACCGCATTCGAGAGTGTAGTATGAAATATCGGTATATTCAGAGTATGGCTGAAAAGGTCCGTATCTGAAATAGCATTTTTCATCTGTGAAAATCTGAACTGGCGCTTCATCTGAGGAGGTTGTTTTTAATTCTGAACTGAAAGGTATGTATTCTTCATATGCGGCATATGATATTCTGAAAAATTCATTTGTCATAGCATCGTTAAGTGTGCCGTCGTCATAAAAGAATGCCAGTGATTCGGGAGCTATTCCGTAAAGGTAACCACGAACTGCACACTGGGTTACGTAGTAGAGATCAGTTGAATTAAGGTTATAATCAGTTCGTCCTGAGCTTGCTCCGGCAGCTGCGATTCGGAAAATTGCAGCATATTCAGGGTCATCATACGGAATATCGCTGTATCTGGTTGCCTGCATAAGAGATGTTGGAGCGTTCTGCAGATGACTGCCTATACAGTATGCAGGATATCCGTCATAGCTCATTATTGTTTCATTCCCCTCTGCATACTGGCTGATGCAGAAGTTATCTGAACTTGAATAATCGCGGCTTACCGGTGAACCATCAGCATTTCTGCAGTATGATGACGGGCGCTGGCTTCTGTCAGCGGAAACTGAAAATTCAGCTGTTTCTATTTTCATATCTGCTTTTGAATGAAGCATTGTACCTGCTCCTGCTGCACCTAAAACTATTAATGATGAAATAAGGGCTATAAATTTTTTCATTGTATTTTTCTCCGTTTCCATTTATTTTTTAATTGTTTTTGTTGTGCTTTTATTATAATGGTTTTAAAATCAAAATACAATAGTTTCGCCCTAAGAGGTAATCTGTTCGCCCTAAGAGGTATTTTTTTTACAGAAAATGCCACGGATTATCCTCCGTGGCACCATTTTAGGAAAAATATTCAAAAGTTACATAGTGTGCATTTTTGCTTTGAAATCATCCTTGAGAGCTTCAAGTTTTTTAGTATCTTCTGCTCGTTTGATTCTTGCCTGTTCCTGAATCTGTTTTGTCTCTTCGATACCTCTTACGATAGTGGACCATGTCTTTTCAAGTGTTTCAACCTGAATTGAGCTGCCTGAAGCAAGCTGAGCTGTCATCTTGGACTGAGCAACTGTGTTTTCAGCATTCTTAATGAGGAGTTCATTTGTCTTGGCGTCAAGTGCACTCATAGCTTCAGCCTGAACACGCTGTCTCTTAAGCATAATAGCCTGGGCAAGTGACTGTTTGAATACAGGCATTGTGATGATGAATGCAGAGTTAATCTTTCTGATGAGGTTAAGGTTGGAGTATTCCATTGTCTTTAACATAGGAATTGTCTGAAGGGCAACGTTTTCTGCAACCTTAAGGTCCATAACTCTCTGGTCAAGGATTTCCCTTGTCTGAATGAGGTTGTTGAGATCCATACGGATTGTTCCGTCTTCAGGATTAGCATCAACCTTCTTCTGATATTCTTCAATATATGCGTCAAGTTCCTTTACACCCTGTTCACCGGCCATGATGTACTTGAGAAGTTCCTCGTAGTATGCGAGGTTTGCAGTGAACATCTTGTCGAGTTTAACGTTTGATTCGCTGATTTCCTTTTCGTATCCCTTGAGCTGAATATAAATCTTGTCTACAGCTTCACCCATTGTGTGATATTTGCCGAGAATCTTGTCGAGTTCTTTTTTTGCATTTGAGAAGAGTTTCTTAATTCCTTTCTCTTCAGTAGCCAGTTCCTTGCTGTCAAACTGGTTCATTACTTCGGCAAGATTCTGAAGTAATTTACCGGAGTCATTTATCTGGTTTATATCCATTGAGTTGAGAACCTGGTCAGAAGCCTTTGATATTTCTTCAGCTACAGGTCCGCCGAATGTAACGATTGAGTTAGGATTGCTTACATCAATCTGTGCTGTAAGTCTGTCAATCTCATCTGAATCGATAATCTTCTGCTGAAGTTCACTTTTTGCAACTGTAATGTTGAATTCCGGAACTGCTTCAACTTCCGGTACTACTGCAGGTGTTGCATCTGCAACTGGTGTAATCTCAGCTTCCTTTGCTGCTTCTGCACTTGGTTTAAAATTTAAGGCCATTATAATATCTCCGTTTCCCAGCCGAAAAATTTTTAACGGAAAGAATGCCCGGCTGACGGCATTTTCCATTTTAATATGTTAAAGAAAAAATTACTTTTTCCCTTTAAATATTCGCTCAAACAGTGATTGTTTTTCCTGAGGAATTTCTGACGGAAGCTTTAGTTTCTGAGGAACAAAGTCGTATTTGTATTCCCCGTGGTTAAATTCCTGAAATGCCTCACTGCGTATGAATGTTTCGAGATTTTTATATCCTGTCGGAGTATATACAATTATATCAAATCCGATAGCGTTAAGCAATACTAAAAGTATACATTCAAAAGCTTCAAATGTCTGTTTGCCGTTGGATACAATAACTATCTTCGGAATATCCTTTGTGAAGTCAAACTGCTGGATAATCTGAAGAATATTATTCGGAATATTCAGACCTGCTGTCAGAACAAGAGGTACTATATCAGAATCAGGTACCATAATAAAACCACTGTCAATAACCTCCTGCATCTTGCTGAAGATGAGGTACTGAATATTGTCTGTCATGTAGTTGTATTTGTTTAGGTTTGATGCTTTGAGAGCATCAATATCTATTTTTGTTCCATGGGTTACTTTTAGGGCACCTGTCCTGTTGACTGCGGAAACCGGCTTAAAGAAAGGAACTTTATAAAAATATGCAGACTGAGGAGAAAGTTTAAATGCTATATCCTTGTAGTATGCAGGAACATCTCCCTTTGGAATTCCGCTTATCTTTGCAAAAATATTCGGAACTATAACATAATCATTTTTGCTGTCAAATCCGGTACGGAACATTGCCTGCTGATGCCACATAAGTCCGAGTTCCTCGTATGTGGTTTTTAGAGTCTGATTTCTTGAGTAGCTGTACTGATGGGTACGGAACATTGTATTGTCACTGTACATTATAGAGTCAAGAGATCTCTCTGCATCATAAGCTGTTGTTGCAAGCTTGGTTTTAATCATCTTTTCCGGGAATGGCATACCGCTTTGTGAATCTTTGCGTTCGATGATATTAAGATCAGGGAAGCCTGCTGATTTTACAAGCTGAAGTATTGATTTGTCCGGATTAAAGTAAAAGATATCTATACCGGTTTTTGACATCATGTTCAGAAAATGAAGTTCTACCGGGGTGATATGTCCGTAGTAAACAATCATAGGGATATCATTCTTATAGAAGTCGAAATGAGAAGTGACAAAATCAAACCATACAGCAAGCTGTACAGCTGTATTGTAAAGATTATTTGACTGAATACTGTTTAATGTTTCTATAAATGCCTTTTTTGCAAGAACAGATCTTCCGATATTGTCCTTGATTTCAATTTTTTCAGTAAACTGTTTTATCATTGAAGCGTCGTTTGTCTTTGATATAGAGTAGAATTTTTCTGCTTCCTGATATGAGGGCTTTCTTAGTTCAGTAAGAAGTATAAACTGTTTGTTTTGGGCAGTTAGTTCTTCCTTAGCTGTAAACAGTGAATTCTGATAGGTTGTCTCGTCGTCCAGACCTATATATGCTGTGAAGTATACAGGAATTGTTGTATCCGTACAGATAAGTTTTGCCCGTCTTAAATCAAGTGTTGTGAGCATATCCTTGAAAATATACTCGTGTTCGGTAGGCATGTATTTTATCATAAGCGGTGTACCGGCATTTACAATGTCATTAAGCTGCTCATTTGCACGGCACTGCTGTGTATACTGTGCGATGTTTATCTTCCCGAGATTAATGTCGAGAGGCTGCATAACAGAGCCTTTGACCAGTGATGAAAAAATTCCGTCAGGATCTCCTGAGCGGTATTCCGTTTCATCTGTATAGTTTACATACGAGACCCTGCATCCGAGCAGACTCATAAGATACAGCCAGTAAACTTCATGTTTTTGTATGCTTCCGATATAGAGTATATTGTCAATGGTACTGCTGTTGTATCGTTTAATCCAGCAAAGAAATTTCATAAGTACGTTTCTTACTGCATTTGGAGAAGGGGACAGGGATTTGACTTTTTCGGTTACCTGAAAGAAAATATCTGTACACTCGTCGATGCTTTTTGACTGGCCGATTTTTGAAAAATCTATTACTGATGAGTTCTGAAGTTTTTTCACAATATCGCCCATTGCTTCACGGGTGATATCGGCAGGAATATCACATGATGCGGTGATTTTGGCTACTTCAGGACTTGCAGGATTTGAAATATGTTTGTCAAAAAAAATACCGTTAGTCTTTGTTCCGGCATATATTCCGGTAAGGAATTCTTTAAAGTTTTCGGCATCATCGTAGCCGATGTATCTTGTAAAATTTGAATCCACACTGCTTAATTCAGGAACAGGCTGTGGTGCAGGTACAGGTTCATGCTGAATGTTCTTTGCAATTCTTTCTCTGCTGTTTTCAAATTTGATTGCCAACTGTTGTCACCTCTTGGAAATAGAAAAT
>CAMCOJ010000111.1 GCA_945876405.1 uncultured Ruminococcus sp. | reverse complement strand
TACACAAGGAGTATCGTCGGCAGCGTCAGATGTGTATAAGAGACAGACCTTTATGAATGCCATGCAGATGGAGTGTCTGCAGAAAATAAATGAAGTAATTAACCGTGCCGTAAATTCAGAGTATCAGGAGCTGATGACAGAATTTACCGGAATAACTATTACGACCGGTGAAATAAAAGACGAGCAGGCAGAGCGTGAATCAGCAGCCGCTGCCGAAAAAAGTGCACTGATAAAGCAGTATAACGAAGCTGCATACTCATCAAAATCCAGCAGTGAAAAAGATCTTGAATGTGCAGAGATTTATCTGAAACTTGTAAAACTGAACAACAGTATTGTAAACATGGAAAAGTATGATAATTACTTTGATTACATGTACAGTGTATATGGGAGAGATTATTCTTCAGATGAGATAAAGCAGATTAATTCATCTGTTTCCGGACTTATGGACGATGCGGACAGAGAACTTACCGACCGCCTGAATACTCTTAAAAACAAAATGCTTACCGATAAAAATGCAAAACTTGTTTTTGAGAACAATATGGAGATTGCGCAGCAGTATGCTTACAGAATTTCAGGGGAACTTCGCGATTCAGCAACGGAGGCTCTTGAAAAGAATCTTTACATAACAGGGGAAGGAGAAAACAGTGAACAGTCTGCGTATACCACAATGCTGAGCTACTGCAACAGTGCGATTATTTATCAGTATCTTTACGGTAATTATAATGATCTCACATCCACATTGCATGAATTCGGACACTTTAATGCAATGAGACTGAGCTGTATCCCGTCACTTTATATTAACAGTCACAATATTGATATTGCTGAGGTTCAGTCACAGGGACTGGAGGTGCTTTATACACAGTTCTATGAATCCATATACGGGGAGTACGCAGAAACCATGAGGCTTATGGAGGCTATGAGCCTTATACGTTCAGTTGCTGCCGGATTTATCGGCAATGAATTCGAAGACTATGTGTATGAAAATGCTGAAAATATGACGGCGGAGGACGTTGTTCGGAAGTATGACGAAATCAGAAGCAGATATAAATTTTATAATGTTAATTTTTACAGAATACCTCATTTTTTTATATCTCCCGGATATTATATAAGTTATGCCGTATCAGCACTGGCAGCACTTAACCTGTGGGATGTTATGTACAGCGATCCTGAACTTGCAGTTTCCATGTACAATGATTTTACACAGTATCCGACATGGGGACCGACCGGCTTTTCAGAAGCCCTTGATACTTCAGGCTTTGAAAATGTTCTCAGCACTGAATTTATAGAAAATGACGTCACGGATTTCCTTTCCCTGCTTGCATCAGGGCAGATATACGGCGACACAGACGGAAACGGACTTATAAACACAGGTGACTTCATAACGCTGGTTCATCAGCTCGTCAGTCCGGAAAATGCGGCTGACAATAGTGCATGCGATCTGAACAGAGACGGAAAAACCGATATTTCCGACCTTATGCTTATGAAAAAACTTATGCTGAAATAATCAGAAAAGTTTTCAACAGGGTTTTTAACTTTTCAACATTATCGGATGTGGACAAATGTTAAATACGGGAAAAGCAAAAAAATCTCTTCCCGAAACCTTGATTATATCGCACAAATATGATACAATTAAAATATTAATGCAAAAAAATTAATTTTATAATAATAAAGGAGTTTTTCTAATGACTAACAGCTATGAAAGTCCATTCTGCACAAGATATGCGAGCAAAGAAATGCAGTTCGTTTTTTCAGCAGACAAGAAATTCACAACCTGGAGAAAACTCTGGGTAGCACTTGCAAGAGCTGAGATGAAACTCGGGCTTCCTGTAACTGAGGAACAGGTTAAGGAACTTGAGGCAAATATCGAAAACATTGACTATGAAGCAGCAAGAGAACGTGAAAAGATCTGCCGTCATGATGTAATGTCACACGTTCACGCATACGGTCTTGTTTGTCCGAATGCAAAGGGTATCATTCATCTTGGTGCCACATCATGCTATGTAGGTGACAACACAGATATCATCATCATGCGTGACGCTCTTCAGATTGTATACAGGAAGCTTGTTACAGTTATTTCACAGCTTTCAAAGTTCGCTGATGAATACAAGGACATGCCTGCACTTGCGTATACACATCTTCAGCCTGCACAGCTCACAACAGTGGGTAAGCGTGCTACTCTCTGGATTAACGAATTCCTTATGGATCTTGAAGAAATCGAATACCGTATCAAAAACCTTAAGCTTCTCGGATCAAAGGGTACTACAGGTACACAGGCTTCATTCGTTGAACTTTTTGAAGGCGATACGTCAAAAATCAAGCAGCTTGAAGCAATGATTGCAGAAGAGATGGGATTTGACGGAGTTGTTCCTGTTTCAGGTCAGACATACTCAAGAAAGATCGACTCACAGGTTATCAGCACACTCAGCGGTCTTGCACAGTCTGCAAGCAAGTTCTCAAATGACATGCGTATTCTCCAGAGCTTTAAGGAGATGGAAGAACCGTTTGAAAAGGGTCAGATCGGCTCATCAGCCATGGCATACAAGAGAAACCCGATGAGATGCGAAAGAATCACATCACTTGCAAGATATCTTATGATAGACAGCCTTAATCCGGCATTTACAGCAGGTACACAGTGGTTTGAAAGAACACTTGATGACTCTGCAAACAAGAGAATATCTGTTGCTGAAGGTTTCCTTGCAGCTGATGCTATTCTCAACATTCTTATCAACGTTACAAGCGGACTTGTTGTTTATCCTAAGATTGTACGTCGCAGACTTATGGCTGAACTTCCTTTCATGGCAACTGAAAACATCATGATGAGCGCAGTTAAGAAGGGCGGAGACAGACAGGTGCTTCACGAAAGAATCCGTGAATACTCAATGGTAGCAGGCAGACACGTAAAGGAAGACGGTCTTGAAAATGACCTCTGTGACATGATTCTTAACGATGAGATGTTCATGATAAACAAGGAAGAACTTGATGCTATCCTTAAGCCTGAAAACTTCACAGGCCGCAGCTCAGAGCAGGTTACAGAATTCCTCGAAACATGCGTAAAGCCTGTTCTCGATGCCAACGCAGACAAACTCAACGAAACCGCAGAAATCAACGTATAATCTGAAGGTGCAGGGTGACCGTAAAGCCCTGAAAAATAAAAAAACTTTTTGGAGGGAAAACAGTGAAGAAAATTAAAAAGCCCGTTTTCTTTATTGTATTTTTACTTATCCTCGGCTTTTCCTACACTGCAATATTCGGTGTAAAATATCAGTACGGAGATATAGCTAAAACATACATTAAGGACGTATCGGACATAAGACTTGGTATAGACATCCAGGGCGGTGTTGATGTAACATTTACACCTGCCGGAGGTGTTGATGCAACTGACGAACAGCTTGACTCAGTAAAGGAAGTAATGAAAGTTCGTCTTGCTGCTCTCGGTATTACAGACAGCAACGTTTATGTTGACTCAAACAATGACCGTGTTATCGTTCGTTTCCCGTGGCAGTCATCAGAATCAGACTTTGACCCTGAGGCAGCAGTTAAGGAACTTGGCGGTACAGCAATGCTCACTTTCCATGAAGGCTCGGAAACAACTGTTGATGAAAACGGCAATACTGTTCCGGCAGGAGAGCTGATCCTTAACGGTGAGGATGTTGCAAGTGCAACTGCAGGTTATCAGAATGATGAAACAACAGGCGAAATAGAATATGTCGTACAGCTCAAACTTAATTCTGAGGGTACAAAGAAGTTTGCGGATGCGACAGGAAGACTTGCAGAAACCAAGGGTACAATCTCCATCTGGATGGATGACAATATGCTTACAGCTCCTACAGTACAGAGCCATATTACAACCGGTGAAGCTGTTATCTCAGGAAGCTTTGAAACATATGAGGATGCAAAGACACTCGCTGACAGAATCAATTCAGGTGCACTTCCGTTCTCACTTACCACATCAAGCTTCTCAACTATTTCACCGACACTTGGTGCCGGTGCGCTCAACGCAATGATTCTCGGCGGACTTATCGCATTTGCATTTATTGCGTTATATATGATAGTCCTTTACAGACTTCCTGGTTTTGTTGCAGTTATCGCACTTACAGGACAGGTTACATGCACACTTGCTGCTGTATCAGGCTACTTCAGCTTTATGAACAGCTCAACTCTTACCATCCCTGGTATTGCCGGTATCATCCTTTCAATCGGTATGGGTGTTGACGCAAACATTATTACCGGTGAACGTATCAAGGAGGAACTCCGTTCAGGCAAGAGACTTAACACAGCTCTTGAATCAGGTTACAAGAGAGCGTTCTCAGCTATTTTTGACGGAAACCTGACAGTAATTCTTATTGCGATTATACTTATGGGTGCTTTCGGTGTTCCGGACAGCCTCTTTGCAAAGATGCTCAGCTTCATCTTCAGATGGTTCGGTACAACAACTGAAGGAACAATCTACTCATTCGGTTTCACACTTATGGTTGGTGCAATCCTTAACTTTGTAATGGGTGTGTTTGCATCAAAGCTTATGCTTGGTTCACTCTCCAAGTTCAATGTATTCAAAAACAGAAAACTTTACGGAGGTGTTGA
Source organism: uncultured Ruminococcus sp. (assembly GCA_945876405.1). Taxonomy (GTDB): domain Bacteria; phylum Bacillota; class Clostridia; order Oscillospirales; family Ruminococcaceae; genus HUN007. The sequence continues at coordinate 2,451 of CAMCOJ010000111.1, read as the reverse complement.
AAAATGAGTAAGGAAAAGAATATTCAGCCTTCAGAGAAGAAAACAAAATCCTATAACTTTACAGGAAAGAGCAAAATCTTCTATATAATTTCCGTAGTTCTTGTTGCATTATCAGTTCTCGTATCATTCCTCGGAGTTGATATCGCAATTGAGTTCAGGGGCGGTACAATGATCACCTATTCATTTGTCGGAGATATTGACTCAGGTGAAGCTCAGGCAAAGGTTGAGGAGATTGCCGCTTCAAAGGTAAATATCCAGCAGGGTGACCTCTTCCAGAGTGACAGAAAGAAACTCGCTATCTCATTTGTTTCATCAGAAGGATTTACAGCAGAAAAGCAGACAGCACTTACTTCTGCCCTCCAGGAAATATATGCAGACAATGATATTGAGATTCTCGACTCAACAGACGTTGCAGCTTCTTCAGGCCGTGACTTCTTCATCAAGTGTATTGTTGCGGTTGCATTTTCAGCCGTTATACTTATTCTCTATATCGCATTCAGATTCAAGAGAATAAGCGGATGGTCATCAGGTGTATGTGCCGTTATAGCTCTTCTTCACGATATTGTTGTAACATACGGTGCGTTTGTAATTATCGGTTTCCAGATTAACTCAAACTTTATCGCCGTTGTTCTTACAATTCTCGGATGCTCGATCAACAACACAATCGTTGTTTATGACCGTATCAGAGAAAACAAGAAGCTTATGCCTGTAGCTGATATACACGATCTCGTAAACGTAAGTACAACACAGTCTATGACACGTTCATTCAGAACTTCCATTACAACTGTTGTAACAATGATTATTATTTCAGTCGTAGCTTATATATACGGCGTTACATCAATCCTCAGCTTCTCAGTTCCGATTATCATCGGTATGCTTGTGGGAACATATTCATCACTTTGTCTTGCTCCGTGCCTCTGGGTATCATGGCAGACAAAGGCTAAAAAAGCATAAAAAATCTTATAATGATTCCAAACCGCCTTGTTTTTCAGGGCGGTTTTGTGTTATAATTATAGTGAACGTCAAAATAAATTTGACTTTCACTATAATTATTTTATTTATATTGCCTTGCACATCCGATGACTGCGTCATCTCCGCGCAGATCGGCTAATAGTAAACGCAATTTATTTATTGCGTTTACTATAAATTATATAATCCCGGAAGGAGGACTTTTCAGTGAAAGCAGGAGTGTCTACAGCCTGTCTTTATCCGGATTTTCTTGAAAATGCACTTTCGGAGCTTATGGAAAACGGTGTCCGTACAACGGAGATTTTTGTAAATACTCACAGTGAGGTCGTTCCGGAGTTTACCGGTATGCTGGCAGATATTATTTCCGCAAACGGCGGGGAGTGTACAGCCTACCATCCTTATACCTGCCCGATGGAACCTATGATGATGTTCTCAGGATACAGCCGGAGAATGAAGGATATGCTCGAATATCACAAGTATTATTTTGATGCTATGAACCGTCTGGGAGCAAAGATTTTTGTTTTTCACGGCAATATGAACGCTGTTGCTGTTCCGGATGATTTTTATTTTGAAGTATTTGACGAGCTTTCACGGACCGCAGAAAGATTCGGTATTGTTGCAGCTCAGGAAAATGTCGCAAGGTGTCAGAGCCACAGTCTTGAATTTATGAAAAATATGGCCGGAAAACTCGGCAGCAGGGCAAAGTTTGTGCTTGATGTCAAGCAGGCTTTGCGTTCAGGCGAGGACCCTGCGGAGATTGTCAGAACGCTTGGTTCAGGAATAGTTCATGTACATATGAGTGACAACAATAAGGATGACGACTGTCTGGTTCCGGGAAAAGGTGATTTTGATATTTACAGTTTTCTTGCACTTTTACATGAAAAAGGTTTTGACGGAACTGTTATGATTGAACTCTACCGGCGCGGTTTTCAGACTGTGTCTGAACTTACGGAAGGCTGTGCTTATATAGAAAGCCTTATAAAAAGAATTGAAGAGAGAAAGGATTAGCCTATGAGATGCCCGTTCTGCGGTTTTGAAGATACCAAGGTAATTGACTCAAGATCAATTGACCTGAAAAAGAGAAGAAGAAGAGAATGCACCAACTGTTTAAAAAGATTTACAACATACGAAACAATTGACAAACCTCTGCTTATGGTTGAGAAAAAAGACGGGTCCTTTGAGCCGTTTAACAGAAACAAGCTCATAACTGGTATCTACAGTGCTATAAAAAAGCGACCGGTAAGTGTTGATGATGTTTCAAAGATTGCTGATGAGATAGAAAATACATTTGCCAACGAATTCACAAATCAGATTTCAACAGCAAAAGTCGGGGATATCGTTCTTGAAAAGCTTAAGACACTTGACCCGATAGCATATATACGTTTTGCTTCTGTTTACAAGGATTTTGATGACAAGGAAAGTTTTATTACTGTCTCTATACACATCTCCGAGCCCACGAGACAGGCAGAAATCTCGTATGCC
>CAMCOJ010000110.1 GCA_945876405.1 uncultured Ruminococcus sp. | reverse complement strand
CACAAGGAGTATCGTCGGCAGCGTCAGATGTGTATAAGAGACAGCAGCAATACAGATTATCCTTCCTATAAGCGGAATCTCTTCACCTTTTAATCCGCGCGGATAACCACGTCCGTCATACCTCTCGTGATGTGAATATGCTCCCTCACCGATACTGGCAATGGAAGTGAAATTTTCAAGCATCTGGAAACCCTTTTGTGAATGACTTTTCATAACAGAGTATTCTTCATCAGTCAGTCTGCCAGGCTTCATAAGTATTTCCTGAGGAATTGATATTTTCCCGCAGTCATGGAGAAGTCCAATATAGTAAATATCCTGACACTCCTCTTCTTTCATACCCAGCTTTTCGGCAATAAGTCTTGAATAATGAGCAACCCGGACTGAATGTCCCTTTGTATTAGGATCCTTGGCGTCAATGAAGTTTGCAAATGTCTCCATGGACTCGTTTATTATTTTCATATTTCTCTTCTGCTGCCTTACAAGTTTCTTGGTATGCAGATACAAAATATGAATCTCTGCAACACCCATGAGCCACAGAATCAGAGCAATGCAAACACCCTTAAATGCCTTGTCATCCTTAAGACTTCGGTATAAATGATAAGAAACCGTACAGTCTGTAAAATCAGCAAGATGAGTCAGATCTTCAGTCTCAAAATAAAGTATGAATCCTATTGTTTTTGAATAGGGTTCATCCATTCCCTTCACGGTTGCAGGGACGGGCATCTCATCAGCTTTTTCGCTTGGTGTATAATTAAACCAGTCACCTTTCTCAAGCGGTATGAGAAGACATCCCTGAGAAAAAGAATATTCCAGTTCTGCATCAGTCATGTCAAAATCAGATGTTGAAAATTCCAAAGGAGAATCTGAACCTGTAAACTGATGAACGTTAAACACTCCGTTCCAGCCGCTATTGAGATATGTATCTTCAGGAACGGTAACCCGAAAACTCCAGTCGTTTATTATACTGTCACTTTTGTTTACAATGGTAAATTCGTAAATAGTTCCGATACCCGGAACCTTTATTTCATTTCCCTCTTCATCCTCAGAAAGTATCTGATAATCCCATGTTGCAACCTCATCAGTTCCTGCACCCCTTGCAGCAAGATTTATACTGATATCACTATCCGAATAACATCCTGATTCAAGGCTTGCAAGATGCTCTTCGGAATTGTACCGGATATTCATCCTTACCACTATCACCCCGGATAAAATGATAAGTATAAGAAACGGCCACATTAACCTCATACTCTTTTTCATCCAAATCCCCCATAATCTGTTAATTAAGTTACATTTATTAGTATTTTTTAATTTCATTATATACGAAATAAACAAATTTGTCAACACAGTGAGATTTTTAAGGAATTTTGTAATTTTATGGTTGACATTATTTGAAAGATATGTTATACTATGTTCATGGAATGAAATTAATTTCCATAAAATCATTTTTATTACAAGGAGAAAAGCACATGAACTACGAAACTTTTTTTGAAGAACTTATGGAAAGAGTCTTTGACTCACCGGTTTTCAATGAAGCCGAAGCCGAACTCACACTTCATCTTAAAGGTGAAGTAGCCGCTCCGGATGACAGGGACACTGATATGTTTATCAGAAACACAAACCTGAAATACTTCCACGTGGAGGACAGCAGACTTCTGGGTGATTTTGCCGAGATAAAAATTCCGTGCAGATGCGGAGAAGAAAAGAACAACTTCCTGAGGTTCGACATAAACCAGCTCTACGACCTTTTCTGCAAGAAAGGCTGGGACGGAGTTGAAAAACAGGTTTATGAAAGTCTTGACTATGCAAGACACATCGAATCCAGTGCATCGGAAATTATTTCATGCATGGACAGTTATGAAAAAATCAGGGACAAACTGATTATCAGACCTCTTAATCTTAAAAACAACCTTGCACAGCTTGAGAACTATGTTTACAAGTGCATCGGTGATATAGCACTTGTACTCTATGCCGTTGTACTTGATGATGCAGAAAACAACTGTCTTAACACGGTAAAAATACCTAAGTCGGTTTTTGAAAAATGGAATATCGACACGGACAACCTTATGATGTCAACGCTTCTGAATACAAATGTTTTCGCCATGCCGAGACTGTACACCAACCTTCTTGAGATAGAAAACACTTCTGATTCCGAAAGTGCCTTTATGTCAGCCGATTACAGCCCGCATCCGCTTAAACCGGAAACCATCCCTCTCGTAACTACAACAAGAAAAACAAACGGTGCCATAGCGATGTTCTACCCGGGTGTAAAGGAAAAAATCGCCGAAATGTTTGACGACAGCTTTTACGTTGCCTTCACAAGCATCCATGAAGCCATGATACATAAAAAAGGCACAATAGAACCCTCCAGTATACGCCGTCATGTCAGAGCAACCAACAGAACCTTTGGTCCTGAAGACACACTCTCCGACAACGTATTCTTCTACAACAGAGAAAATCATTCATTCACCCTTGTTGCCGAATAGCGAATGCGGACAGAAAAACCACAAATCCCTGCAAAAAAAATCATTGACATACCTGCTCTCTGATGATATAATTATTTTATAAACGTAAATGCATCGATCGGGAGAAGTAATACAGAAAATCAGTCAAAGTGAGTGCGGGGCAGTGAAAACCGCATACCGGAGTCTGTGCGAATAACACCCGGGAGCAGCAAACTGAAAGCTCAGCCGAGTTATTAGGGGCGACGTATTTTGCACGTTACGCAAAGCAGAGTGACTGTATTTTATACAGTAATTCAGGTGGCACCACGGAAGATTTTTCTCCCGTCCTGTTTTTATTACAGGACGGGAGTTATTTTTTTGAAAGGATAATTACTATGAAACACACAGATATCAAAGAGATAATAACAAACCCTTCCTTTATCGGAAAAACAGTAACAGTATGCGGCTGGGTACGAACAGCAAGAAATTCAAAAAACGTTGCTTTTATCGAACTCAATGACGGAACTTCACTCAAGCATCTCCAGATAGTTATTGACAAAACATCTGATATCGAATATGAAAACGCACTGAGACTCGGAGCTTCAGTAAAAGTTGAAGGTACAGTAGTTGAAGCTCGTCAGGCTGCAGTTGAAATCAACGCTTCATCTATTGAATTAATCGGAGACTGTCCGCTTGAATACCCTCTCCAGAAGAAGAGACACACTCTCGAATTCTTACGAACAATGCCTCACCTCAGAGGACGTACCAATACATTCAATGCTGTTCTCCGTGTCCGTTCGGTACTTGCTGAATCAATCCACAGATACTTCCAGAACAGAAACTATGTTTATATAAACACTCCTCTTATCACCGGAAGTGACTGCGAAGGTGCCGGCGAAATGTTCCAGGTAACAACAATCGGTTATTCACAGGACTACAAAACCGAAGAAGACTACTACAATGACGATTTCTTCGGTAAACGTGCAGGTCTGAGCGTTTCAGGTCAGCTTGAAGGCGAAGTTGCAGCAATGGCTCTCGGAAAGATTTACACCTTCGGGCCAAGTTTCCGTGCAGAAAACTCAAACACACCAAAGCACCTTGCAGAATTCTGGCATGTTGAACCGGAAGTAGCATTCGCTGAACTCCCTGATATTATTGAGATGGCTGAAGACATGCTCAAGACGGTTATTCGTGAACTTCTTGACACATGCAAAGACGAGATGCAGTTCTTTGATGATCATTTTGAAAAGGGAATAATCGAAAGACTTGAAGAACTCATATCACACGACTTCGGTGTTGTATCATATACAGATGCTATCAAACTTCTTCAGGAATCAGGTGAAGACTTTGTATACCCTGTATCATGGGGCTGTGACCTCCAGACAGAGCACGAAAGATACATTGCTGAAAAGGTATTCAAGAAGGCTGTTTTCGTAACTGACTATCCGAAGGAAATCAAGTCGTTCTACATGAAACAGAACCCGGACGGAAAGACAGTTGCCGCAGTTGACCTCCTCGTGCCTGGTGTCGGCGAAATCATCGGCGGAAGCGAGAGAGAAGCTGACTATGACAAGCTTGTTGCTGCCATGAACGAAAGAAGTATGAATCTCAGTCTCTACAGCGACTACCTTGATCTCAGAAAATTCGGCTCTGTTCCTCACGGCGGTTTTGGTCTTGGATTTGAACGTCTTATTATGTACGTAACAGGTGTTTCAAACATCAGAGACGTAACTCTTTACCCAAGAACAGTAGGAAGCATAAGATAATTTTTTTTCGTTTACCATATATATAGTAAACGCAATAAATAAATTGCGTTTACTATTAGCCGATCTGCACGGAGATGACGCAGTCATCGGATGTGCAAGGCAATATAAATAAAATGATTATAGTGAAAGTCAAATTTATTTTGACTTCACTATATTTCTTGAAAGGATGATAATCATGGCAAAATCACTTTACTTACCGGAAGGTTACAAACCAGCGCTCACACTCAGAGAAACACAGCACGCAATCAAATATATCAAAGACGTTTTTCAGCAGGCACTTTCGTTTGCTGTAACACTTGACCGTGTATCTGCTCCTCTTATCGTTACAAAAGAAAGCGGTATAAACGATGACCTTAACGGTGTGGAAAGAAAGGTTAGCTTTGACATCAGGGAAATTGACGGAACGGAAGCCGAAGTGGTTCAGTCTCTTGCAAAGTGGAAGAGAATGGCCCTTTACCGCTACGGATACAAACCGGGCGAAGGAATCTACACAGATATGAATGCCATCAGACGTGATGATGACACTGACAACACACACTCAGTTTTTGTTGACCAGTGGGACTGGGAAAAGGTAATTACACGTGATCAGCGCAATATAGAATTTCTTAAGGATACTGTAAAAGCTATAGTAAAGGCTGTGTCATATACAAAGAGAAAAGTCAGCCTTCGTTATCCTCAGCTTAAGGCAGATATATGCGAATCACCGTTCTTCATAACAACTCAGGAACTTGAAAATATGTATCCGGACAAAACTGCCAGAGAACGTGAACGCCTTATCACCAAGGAACACAGGACTGTATTTATTATGCAGATTGGCGGAAAACTTGCAAGCGGCGAAAAGCATGACGGCAGAGCTCCTGACTACGATGACTGGACACTTAACGGCGACATCTTCGTATGGAATGAAGTTCTCGGCAACGCACTTGAAATCTCATCAATGGGTATCAGAGTTGATGAAGATGCCCTTAAACGCCAGCTTGCAGAATGTGGTGCAGAGGACAGAATGAAATTCCCATATCATAAGATGATTGCAGAAGGAACTCTCCCGCTTACAATCGGTGGCGGTATCGGTCAGTCAAGACTCTGCATGTTCCTCCTCGAAAAAGCCCACATCGGCGAAGTCCAGTCCTCCATCTGGCCTGAAGAAATGACCAGAAAATGCGCCGACCACGGAATCACACTCCTCTGATTTTTTGAAAGGACATAATATAATGCCAATTACAGAACTACTTGAACAGAATGCAGAAAAACTAAGCGACAAAACTGCACTCGTTGAAATAAACCCTGAAATCCAGGAAATGAGAAGGGTTACCTGGAAAGAATACGAACTTATAGAACAGGGCTCATCTGAAACATACCGCCGTGAAATTACATGGAGCGTTTTCAACGAAAAAGCAAACAGATGTGCAAACCTCCTTATCAGCCGCGGAATCAAAAAAGGTGATAAAGTAGGCATCCTCCTGATGAACGGACTCGAATGGCTTCCGGTTTACTTCGGAATTCTGAAAACAGGAGCACTAGCCGTACCGCTTAACTACAGATACACATCAGGGGAAATAAAATACTGCCTTGAACTTGCCGACACCAATGCCATAGTTTTCGGACCTGAATTCATCGGACGTATGGAAGAAATATGCGACAGTATTCCAAAGGTAAAACTTTTGTTCTATGTTGGAGACAACTGTCCAACTTTTGCCGAAAACTACCTTCACCTCGCAGCAAATCACAGCAGTACAGCACCTGATATAAAACTTACAGACAGTGACGATGCAGCCATATACTTCTCATCAGGTACAACAGGTTTTCCTAAGGCTATCCTGCACAATCATGAAAGCCTTATGCACTCATGCCGCGTTGAACAGAACCATCACGGACAGACCGAAGATGACGTATTTCTCTGCATTCCGCCTCTGTACCATACCGGTGCAAAAATGCACTGGTTCGGAAGCCTTATATCAGGTTCAAAGGCTGTTCTTCTCAAGGGTGTAAAGCCTAAAAATATTCTTCAGGCTGTATCAGATGAAAAATGCACCATAGTATGGCTGCTCGTTCCGTGGGCACAGGATATTCTTGATGCAATAGACAGCGGAGAAATTAACCTTGATGAGTACGAAACAAAACAGTGGAGACTTATGCATATCGGTGCACAGCCTGTTCCTCCGAGTCTTATAAAGAGATGGAAAGCAGTGTTCCCTGACCACCAGTACGATACAAACTACGGTCTGTCTGAATCAATTGGACCTGGCTGTGTGCATCTCGGGGTTGAAAACATACATAAAGTCGGTGCTATCGGCATTCCGGGATTCGGTTGGGAGGTTCGTATAGTTGATGAAAACAGAAACACCGTTCCTAAGGGTGAAGTTGGGGAACTCGCTGTAAAAGGACCTGGTGTTATGACCTGTTACTACAAGGACCAGAAGGCTACTGATGAAGTACTTGTGGACGGCTGGCTTTTTACAGGCGATATGGCTCAGGAAGATGAAGACGGATTCATCTATCTTGTTGACAGGAAGAAAGACGTAATCATAAGCGGCGGTGAAAATATTTACCCTGTTCAGATAGAGGACTTTCTCCGTTCGAACAACAAAATAAAAGACGTTGCCGTTATCGGTCTTCCTGATCACAGACTCGGCGAGATCACAGCAGCCATTATCGAAATTAAGCCTGATATGTCCTGCACAGAAGAAGAGATTGAAGAGTTCTGCAAGGCTATGCCGAGATACAAGCGTCCTCATAAGATAATATTTGCCAACGTACCAAGAAATCCAACAGGCAAGATTGAAAAACCAAAACTTCGTAAGATTTACTGCGGAGAAAGCCTTGTAGCTGTCT
>CAMCOJ010000109.1 GCA_945876405.1 uncultured Ruminococcus sp. | reverse complement strand
GAGATTTCTGCCTGTCTCGTGGGCTCGGAGATGTGTATAAGAGACAGCACTCAGCCTGTGAGATAGGGAGAGCATAGAGGAATGTAATGATGCTGTCACCGGCATCGGTTACACCAAAACTCTTCTTCCACAGCGGAGGCGGAAGCATAAGGAAAAGATGCTTCATGTCTGATTTTGGGTAGTAGATTTCCATTACACCCTTAAGTACTGTACCGTATCCATAACGGATATCAGTTTCGTAAATGCCGATACCTGCTGTTGAAAGAATCTTTCCTGCCATATCATGTCCGCCGTATGAAGACATGATTATCTCTGCACGAATATCCTTGCCTGTGTTTGAGTCAGTATATCCTGTAGTTCTGTTTACAAGCCCGAGTGTGGATGCTGTAAGATAATTCCCGCCAGGGCTCTGCTTTGCATACAGAATATCAAGCTTGTGTTCAGCATCGTCCTTCTGGTATGAAAAAGCGGCCTGAACACCGCCGAGCGTTCCCGTGAGAACGCCGATCATTTTTTCTTCGTATTTATTTAAAGCCAACCGTATAATCCTCCGATCGTTATTTATATTGCCCTGCACATCCGATAAATGAGTCATCGCCGTGCAAACCGGCACAGGTAAACGCAGTTTATTTACTGCATTTACTATATATGATTAAACACACAATATAATTATATCAAATCTGTAGATTTTGTCAATGTAAATTCGATGTTTTTTTAGGTTTGAATAAATATTTTTTATTTCCGCAAGTTTTCAAAGTAAACGCAACATGGAAAAATATTTTTGTTGCATTTACTTTGAAAATTAACGTATATATAACCGGTCAGCTTTTGCTCTTATCCTTGTTATCCGCATTTTTCTGGGCCATATATATATCCAGCTTTTTCTGAATCTCATTCATATGGTTTCTGCAGGCAGTTATTTCTCCTGTATATTTGTTGAACCACTCTACATCGGCTTCGTTTGGTTCTTCCTGCAGGAGAATGGCCTGAACAAGCGCTGACTGGGAACGGGAACGCTTTCTTTCTATTTCCTCAATAGTTACCAGACATTTTTTTATTTCTTTTTTATATTTTTCCTTTTCAAACATATCAAAACCCCCTGTAATCAAATCATGTTCCTAGTTTTTCTATGGAATCGACTATTTCCCGGACTTCATCATATCCTTTGTCAAGATGCTCAGTGATGTGAGTCAGGGCTGTGCCTGTCTGTTCAAGTTTTTCCTTCATCTGAACCGGATACTTTACAAAGCAGTAGTAAAGCTCATTTATCGTTTTCTGCTCTTCTGCATAATCATCAATCAGAAAAACAAAAGCTCTTGCTGCCCCCATATCGGAGACTATCATGTTATAGTGAATATCATAGTCGGTCTTTTTAGAAAGATATTTTTCTATTTCATCGGCTGTCTGAGCCAGATTGTATTCGTAACGGTCTATGTAGGTAAGTCTCACTTTGGCCTTTTCATCCGAATAAAGTCCGGCAAATATAAAAGCTGTAGCGATTGCTCCGAATGCGACAATGACCGCCACCCACATTCTCAGTTTCATTATTTTTTCCTGATTCATAGTTGTCAATTACCCTCGTTTTTCTTCTGCGCGTTAATTTCGTCGCTGCTCACGGCATCTGAAGGAAGTCCTGTTTCAGCCAGTCGCTTCTTTTCGCGTTCTACTGCCTCTCTGAAAAGCCTTTCCCTTTCCTGTGAAATGAGCTCTTCCTTTTCGGACAGACACTTCATGCCAAGCCTGGCAACAGTGACCGCCTCACAAATAGTTATCGTCAGTAAAGGGAGAAATGTAAATATCAGAAGCAGTTTTTTTACCGAGACAAATGAATTTATCCATCTGAGGAACCTCGATTTTCCGCTGTATTTTCCAATTATACGGTCAGCCGGAACTCTTGCACTGTCCTCACTGGTGCAGGCATCTCCCTTTGTTATGAATTCACCATTGTCGGTTATTCCGGTTATCCTGTGAGTATTCGGAATGTTGTAAATAGCTTCGTCCAGTGAGTAAAAACAGATTATATCACCCTCCTTAAGAGAGGAAACATCTGTTTTTTTTATGATAATATAGTCTCCCTCGTGTATTGACGGCTCCATGCTGCCTGTGATCACCTTCATAACGACAGTGCCGAAGAGATCTGCTGTTTTGCCGCGGGAGCTGCAAACGAGTACGTAGACTGTAAGTGCTGTCAGAAATATAAGTACAGCTGTCAGAAGCCATACGGATATTTTTGAGACAATATCATAAACCTTGTTTGTTGTTTTCTTCATTGTAAGCGAACCTTTCTGAAACATCACTGTTTTCAGTAGCTTTTTTTGAAGAGTGCCTTTACGCCACGTTTAATCCTTGTGAATATGCCTACATGATATTCCTTAAACAGAGCCTTAATCTGACGGTCATGCTCCTTCTGCTCCTGCGGTGTACGCTGTATCGGAGGTTCCTTAGGCATAACATAAACTTTTTTCTTCTTTTCAGTGATTTTCCTTACAAAACGCTTTGTCTTCTGCAGAATATTCGGTGCGTACTTTTCATAGATTACTTTCATCTGTGCCGCTTCAGCCATATCAAGCTCATGCTGTTTTTTGGCGGCAGCTTCGGCGGCGATACGCTCCGGCAGCATAGGGTGGTCGGTATCACCTTCCCGGATGACAGCACCATCTTTTCTTATCAGAGAAATCACTCGTCTGATATTTCGCCTTATTACGTGGACAGGAACTCTGGAATACTCAGCATATATCTCCTCAAAGCCTTTCTTTTCAAGTTCAGCTCGCATGGCTTTAAGCTTTTCGGCACGTGCCTTTTCTCTTTCTTCACGTTCGTGACGTTCTGAATCATTTTCGGTCTTTCTTGGAACATTTTCAGACGATGCCGGTCCTGATTCTTCAGTGATTATGCGCTGAATTTCTTCACGTTCAGCCTCAAGGCGTTCTTTTTCTTCCTGCTCTCTGCGTTCAGCTTCAAGGCGTTCTCTTTCTTCCTGCTCTCTGCGTTCAGCTTCAAGACGTTCTCTTTCTTCCTGCTCTCTGCGTTCGGCTTCGAGACGCTCACGTTCTTCCTGTTCCCTGCGTTCCTGCTCGGCTTTTTCAAGAGCACGAAGTCTCTCCTCTTCCTGCCTTCTTTCTTCCTCGAGTCTTCTCTTTTCCTCTTCCTCCTCACGCCGTCTCTTTTCCTCTGCGATTCTCTCAGCCTCAATTCTGCGGCGCTTTTCCTCTTCCAGATATTCTCTTTCAACAACGATTATCCTGTCTATTTCCGCAAGGACAGCCTCTGCATCATCAGGAAGCTGCTGTGTAAGTGCAGCAGGTGCACTGGCTTTTGAGGAATAATCAGACTCATATTCTTCAGGAACTGAACTGTCCAGCCTTTTTAGTATTTTAGGGGCTGAAGCCTTTCCTTTTTTTATTTTGAGCGTTTCCAGCCCTTCTTCATTTTCACGGGTGAATGAACGAAAGAGCATCAGGTTAAGAATGTTCAGACTGCAAAGATCCTGAATATATTTTTCATCCGGTTTCTGTGCAGAATCAGAAACGCTTATTTCATATCCGGCTTTGTCATAGCTTTCAATAAACTGCCAGAGCACGAGACAGGCCTTGAGATCAACGTTTTTGGTTATTGCATTGGTCCTCATTACCGGTGGTCTGATATAATTATTACCCATCTGCTGACAGAAGTGCGATGCCTTGTAACTGTTGATAATCTCTCTGAGTTTTTCAACACGTTCCCACATGGTCTGGCCGTTTTCGCCCCTTGTTTCAAGAGAATCCACTGTTTCTATCCTGAGTGACAGATTCATTTTTTTTCCTTCGCCGGCACTGAGCGAGGTATTGTAGTCCATAACATAGACTTCTTCATCTCTGGAAACAGTTTTCAGTTTCTCATATCTTCTTGTGATAAATATGAAGAGTCTGTCGATAAGTGTATTGACAAACTTGTTCTCATATGTCATCATACTTTCTTCCTTGTGTACATTCAGTACCTTGGAAGGAGTTATTTTCCCCGTTACCGGATCAACACTCTGGATAAGATCCGTATGCTGTGCAAGATGCTTAACAGACTCTACGGTTATCTTTTTTGAAAGTGCAACAGGAACTATTTCCTCTACATTTTCAACGGTCTTACGAGGGTTTCTCATAACATTATCGACATGAACAAGGCCCTTTTCAATTGCCTCAACCCAGTTGAGATCAATCATTTTTTCCATCATCTTATGGTTAAGGGAGATGGTGCTGCCCGCCTTTGAGTTCAGCATAAGGTATTTGTCATACATTTCGTCGCCGCTGAACTGACCAATCACGTCAATATAATTTTTATACCAGTCCCCGTATAACTGACTCATTTTATCCCCACCTGTCGATCAGCAGATACGCCGTAAATAAGCGATATATCTGCCGTTTGTTACTGTGCATTATGCTGTTAATAGAGTTTACGGAGTCTTTCAAGATATGCAATGGATTCCTTCATTGAATTTTTTCCGAAAGATTTCTGAAGATATGTACAGAGCTCCTTAAGTTCATCTCTCAGCATAGCAAGGTTAAGAGATTCAAATTTTCTGAATATCTTTGTCGCAAGTACATAGTCAACCCCGTCAAGTTCTTCTCCTCCGCATGCAACATAAACCGGTACAAACAGGTTCATCTGCTTTATGATACGGTTACCGAATGCAACTCTCAGTTTTTCGATTACCCACAGGTCAAGAAGCTGTATCTTTCTTAGTGTGTCCTGACTTATAGGATTCATCTTAAAAGCTTCATTGAAAAGTTCGTTCAGATGACTGAAACTGAGATTCATCGGCGGTGTGTCAGGTGCATCAAATGCCACGCCCTTGGAGTCGAGGTTTATCGGCTGGGCACGGTCATACACCTTATCGGAAATAGCAAATGTGGAGTCATCGTTATTGGCTGTTCCGATGTACCAGATATTCTGCGGAATCTTCAGCATTCCCTTGTCAAGATTTACCGGGTCGGTGCTCCAGACGTTCGGCACAAGGTCAAGCTTCCATTCGTCAGCATTCGGCATTTCGAGTATGGAGAGCATTTCTGCGAAGTAATACTCGACACGTGCGATATTCATTTCGTCGAGCAGTATAAAGTTTACATCATCGTTATAGGATGATGAATAAATTCTTTTCAGAACTTCAGTTTCGTTGAAGTTCTTTGTAAATTCATTGAAATATCCGAAAAGTTCGGTTCTGTCACGCCATGACGGCTGAACAGATGCGATAGTTGTATCCTTGTGCATGAATTTTCCGAAAGAGTACGGGAGAGAAGTCTTACCTGTACCGGAAATACCCTGAAGGATAATGAGCTTTGTTGATGCCATACCTGCAATAAAGAGCCTTATTGTTTTTATGTCATAGTAAAGCTTCATTCTGGAGCAGGCAAAGTTTCTGTACGCTTCACATATTCCTGCCAGATCAATCGAGTTGTCGTATTCAGGCGGCTGATAGGTCTTGTAAAAATTATCGACTTCGATGAGTTTTGAAAATCTTATATCATTTGTATGTATTATACCGTCATTTGTTGTCTGTACTGAAGCCTCTGCCGCTGCACCGTCAGAAACACCTTCAGAAAAGCCCTCCTGAGAAACGGGAAGTCCTGCAGCGGCAGCGAAAGCACCTGACTGCGGAATTCCTATCTGGGCTACTTTCATAGCCATGATTTCATCCTTTTCTCTTGTTAGTTTTAAGACCTGTCTCTGCAGGGTGCCGAGTTCCTCTATAATATCTTCATTGCTGACGATTGAGTGTCTGAATCTCAGATATTTTCTGAATGAAAGTATTAATATCGCTGCGATAATCACAAAAATCGCTGCAACAATGATTATTGACAATATGGAAAGTATCCAGTCGGTAATCTTAAAATCCACCGAGTGTGCCTTGAAAATATCTATGTAGTTCTTGATATTGAATATCTGCTTTAATCCGTCCCACAGGCCTCCGAAAATGTATCCGAATCCTTTAAGTATTTCGGATATAAATACAAAAAACCATTTCAGGAATCCGTCCATAAGTAATCTCCCTGTTTCCCTGTAAAATTATCAGTTTATCATTCCTTTACAGAATCATCTTCGTTTTCTTTATTTTTCTGCTGTGCCAGGTATTCCTCTATAGCCCGGCGTTTAATTTCCTCTTCGTCAAGCACATTTGCTGCCGGCCTTCGTATCTCAACTATAACCACTATAAATTTATAGAGTTCAAAGAGGAAGAACAGAGCCATAGGTATAAGTATGCATATGAAAAATCCGGTTTTTGTCCTCAGAAATCTCATTGCACTGCCGAACCGGCTTATTTTCACACCGGTCCACTGACCTATGATGTCTCCCGGATAAACCTCTATGGTGTCCTCAGTCGGATTGTTATCACCCTTTGTCACATAGCTTATGTTCCAGTCATGTTCGTTGACCTTGATGATACGGTGCGTATTTTTTACTCTCTTACCGTCGATTATTGTCCAAAAAGTGATTACGTCTCCTTCATTCAGGTCTTTTATATCATCTATATCTCTGGAAATTATCAGGTCATTTTTACTGAATGCCGGTTTCATAGAATCAGATTCGACTGTCAGCGGAATGTATCCCAGCAGGTTCGGCACTCCGTTGTTTCTGTCTGAAGTAAATACCAGAATAGTTACAAGTAATGCAAATATCAGTATTATCCAGGCTGCTGCATTTAAAATAAATGTAAAGGCTTTTTTAGCTATATGATTATGCTCCATTGAGTTTTTCCTTTCGCGTTTTTTTACTTTTTGTGCACGGTGAATCTTAACCAATCATGTATCTTCGACTATCTTAAAATTCATTCCCAGTTTTATCGTTCCTCCGACTATATTGTCAAGGCAGTCGGGATCATTGCCCTCGAGCCATATGACCACAGTATACTTGTCCTTCGCACCCGGTTCGAATTCTGTTGTTTTGGTGGTCATGATCACAGTGGAGGATTCAAACTCATAATCACAGTCACTCTCTATGCCGCTGCCGTCTGATTTTGTCTTACCGTAAACAGCCTTTTCGCCGTTTTTATAAACAGCAACTCTGATAGCCTCATCCACTCCGCCTTTAACACTGTCTCTTATA